>NZ_JAWLNY010000001.1:0-59982 GCF_036903315.1 Anaplasma bovis
AACATAGGCATTGCTATCGAAGAGCTGTATTAAGTCAGCCCCACATTCAATTTGCTTTATCAAGTATTTTGAAGTTAATTCAGTGAGCTCGTGGAGCAAGTTAAAGACATATTTCTCCTGTAGATGAAACGCAGTGCGAAGTCTAGCAAAGTTTTTATCTTTACCCAGAATATAAGTGAGTAAAGTCCATGGAGCACCTGCAAAGCCTATAAGTGCTTTGCTGGGTGGTAAAGCATGGCGCACCATCCTTATACCGTCTAAAACAGGAGATAATCTATGAAAACACTCATCAGCAGTGCGAGTGTGTTTGCGCTCTTCAGAAATAACAGGACCATGTCCCCGAAGGAATTCGACATCAAATCCCATACAATCTAGCAACACCATTATGTCGGAGAAGATTATCGCGGCGTCGAAATCGAATCTTCTGATGGGCTGGAGTGTAAGTTCCGTAAGTAGTTCGGGGTTATAGCAAGCGTCAAAGAAGTTTTTTATTGGATTCATGGCAACTTGATATTCTGGAAGGTATCTTCCAGCTTGTCTCATGAACCAAATTGGTATTCCTGTCGAATTAGAAGTCTGAAGCTTTACCTTGGAGATATTTCCTTTTTGGTTAAACATAATAATTCTTCATTTATACTAATAGTATTAATATTATCCCTGTGAATTGTGTTAATAACTTCTATCGGCCGAAAAATCAATCTGATAAATTGATTTCATTTTGTGGATAAATTTGTTAGTAAAGTCTATAACTTCTTGATTTTCTCGTAGAATTTATGTGTATAAAATGTTTGTGAATTGTGTTGATAACTGTGTCAAAAAAAGAAGGAAAATATCAGCTAAAACCGGGAAAATTTGTAAAATTCTGTGTGTAGTTAGTGGGTAATATGTGAATATCTTTTATTCACCGATAGGTTACACTGTTATTAACATAGTTATACAGACAACTTTGTATGGAAAATAAAGTTTTGCCGCGTATAATTTTGTACTATGGTTGAGTGGTTTGTTGGTTGCGTTAGGAATGGAAAGCAGGGCTTCTGAGGAGGGTATATACCATAGGATAAAATTAGCGATTTATTCGTTTATGTTGAATAAATTGGCGGGATTTAAGGACTTCATAAAAAGGAAAGTCTTTGAGGAAAACCTGTATGGGTTGGAATGGATTCACATTATAAATAATCTAATAGGTCTCGATGAATGCGCAGTTCAGGATGTGATGGTACAGAGATCCGGAATTGTAGCTCTAGGCATGGACGATGAGGACCTACTAAATAAAGCACTGAGTAGCAACCACACAAGAATACCAGTGTACAAAGATAACATAGACAACATAGTTGGTTTCATACACATAAAAGACATAATTCTGAATGTGGGATCCGACTTCAAAGTGAAAGACATAATACATAACGTCATGTATGTCCCTCATTCAATGAAAGTTGTGAATCTCTTCATAAAAATGCAGTCGTCTAGAGTACATATGGCTGTGGTTTTGGATGAATATGGCAGTACCGACGGCATAGTCACAATGGCAGATATAATAGAGGGAATAGTTGGTGACCTAGAAGATGAGCACGATGTTACAACTATTCCAGATATAGTTAATGTATCAGAAAAGAAAATAGAAGTTAGCGCACGCGTTCTTGTCAGGACGCTTGAGCAATCTCTGGGTATAGTGCTAAGGGATCTGGAGGAGGAGGAAGAATACGTTACTGTTGGAGGGCTTATTTTTGCTATGGTGGGGAGAGTTCCAGCGGTGAATGAAGTGTTTCATCATAAGAGTGGAGCAGTATTCTTGATAAAAGAGGCCGACAACAGGTGCATACACAGAGTAATAATAGATCTTGGCAAGGTGAAAGCAAGTTCCTGAATACAGGGTGGTTCCATCTACAGGAGCCGTTAGTATTATACCTCGATTATTTTTGATAAACGGTTTGAGGGAAATGTAACTATGCTTATTTCCCACAGGTCTATTTTTTGTAAGATTCTAGAGCCATTATGTGGATGCTTTCTATAGGAAACACACTTATATCCTATAGATAAGAAGCCGATGATTTTCTCCTTTATCAGCGAGTGAACATCTTTTGCTTTGGAAAGTGAAAGATTGAGCTGAGCTATTACGAGCAAGCCAAAAGAATTTTCTTCTAGATGCATAACTTTTCCTACGGGTTCTTTGTAATCATGTTGCCATAGGAGAATAACATTTCGTGTTCTTATTGATTCAGAAAAAGCACCTGGCAGGATTAGGTCCTTTTGGCTGTCCAGATGATTGAAAACACCTGCATAGCCACGAAAAACTCCTTTATCAGATATAGTGCTACTATGTGGATTGTTTATCTGCATTTTAATCAACTCATATAGTTCAAAATGTGTCTCCACCTTCTACTGGTGGTAATCCGAAGGCTGTTCTTTTTTCATTTAGTGTCATGAATGTGGAATTCTGAACATATTGCCACAATTTTTGTCTCTTTTCTGAGAGGGCGCTTATGGATTCCTTATCATAGGACAAGAATAAGTTAGCACCGAATTTAGGGATGAGCCACGCATTGAAGTGTGCAAGTATATTCTCCAGATGCGGGAGAATAGTTTGTTCCCACAATGCGAGACGTGCTTCAGAAAAATTGCTGTATGTGTTATCCCCGGGGATTCCTAATAGTTGGGGTGGAACTCCAAATGCAAGTGCTATTTCTCGAGCAGAGGTGTTCTTTACTTCAATGAAGTCCATGTCCTTTGGAGATAGGCTCATTTCTTTCCAGTCAAGTCCTCCCTCAAGCAATATAGGTCTGCCTGTATTTTTATGGCCAATGTAGAAGTCTTCTATTTGAGACTTTAGTCGTTGGTACTGTTCCTGTGTGAGAGTATTTGTGACACCATTTTTTGCATTAACTACTAATGCTCCACTTGGGCGCGCCCCGTTTTGAAGCATTGACTGATTCCATGAGCCAGCTTGATTATGTTGCTCTATGCTACACAAAGCAGTTTCTACTGTAGACAGTCCATACCAGTCATTTATAGGATGGAAATTTTTTATATGTAGTAAGTCGTGTTTGTTTGAAGATTTATCAATCTGAAACTCATACATAAGGTCATTGACTGTGTACCTATATGTTATGGAGCTGGTACGCGGTTTTGTCATTATTTCAACTCTATCAGGTCGCAACAAGTGGAGCTCCCTGGGAAAGCGTTCACTGTCTTCCATGGATAGAATATAGGAATTACCACTCAACAACTTGTAGGTTATTATGCCCTCAATTAATTCCGACCTGGTCATGGTGTGGTTGGGATTAGATAGGAGAGAAATTATGGGGTGACTGTATATTTGTAGCGTCCCCTTTTTTGTGATCCTATTTAGCGTTATGCCCACTGAACCTGCGGCCGAAGCTACCATGTGTATGCATCTAAACGCTATGACATTTTTCATGTAGCCATTTCGAGCAAAATTTGAATAATTTCGTTCTCCCCAAATGGCGTCTCTAGGGCACTCTAAGAATGAGGATATGCTCTGGGGTTTGTTGAAAAGGCCAAAAAAATCTTTCATGGGCACCTGAAGGATGCATAATGAATAGTATGGTAGCTAGTGATGGGGATGTACGGGAAGCAGTTATTTGTGTGCACGTAGTCTAGCTGTCAGCAAATGTTTTAAGTGATATTAGTTTATGTTGAGGACTCATCTAGAGAGTGAGTTTGCTTATGATGTGCGGCATGCTTTCGATGAAGCGTCTGCAGGGTATGACGACTATGCATCCTTACAGAAGGACATAGCACAAAAGTTATGTAGACTTGTTGGAAAAATTGAAGAACATCAGAGTGTCCTGGATGTTGGTTGCGGCACTGGCATTGTGGGAAATACAATCGGAAGAAAGTGTTGTCTCTATCAACTAGATGTATCCGAGAAAATGTGTTGCATAGCACGGGAAAAAAATAAGGCTGTGCTTACTGTAAATGGCAACATGAACTACATGCCATTCAGAAATGAATTTTTCACAGCTGTAATATCATCTATGGCTATGCACTGGGTGGAAGACATATCCCGTGCCTTCAAAAGTATTATTAGAATTTCCAAGAAGGAGGGAAGGGGCATATTCGTAAGCATCCCGGTGGAGGGGACATTCAAAGAGCTACTGGGTTGTTATGAAATGTTGGGAATGAACAGCAAGCATGAATTTTACAGCGTCTCGGCAATAGAGGAGATGCTCTCAAATTTGGGGGTAAAAATCACGTATGTAGAGTGTGAACAACGTACCACCGAACATAGGACGTTTTTCGAGTTTGTGAATGTTCTAAGAAAAACAGGCAGCCATGTGCCAAGAACCTCTGCAAAGGTAGATGGCGACGAAAGCATAAAGAAAGTGTCTAGCCTCTATAGAAGCGTTTTTTCTAATCAAAGTAAGATAGTAAGCTCGTGGAATATTGCTTATTTTGTTATCAAAAGGTAGTTTTGTTGGTATCATCAGAGCAAGTTTTTGTAACACGCATTCAGTAATCTACATGGGTTGTGAATATCGCGATTTAATGTGCGAAATAAGGGGAATTTCACAAAAGAAAAACGCAGTAATACTGGCTCACTACTACCAAGATGATGATATCCAGGATGTTGCAGATTTCATAGGAGACTCTCTGGATTTATCTAAGAAAGCTGCTTCGGTGGATGCGGATATTATAGTATTCTGCGGAGTATTTTTTATGGCAGAAGTTGCCAAGATTTTGAATCCGCACAAAAAAGTTATACTCCCCGATATAAATGCAGGTTGCTCGTTAGCAAGCTCGTGCAGAGCGGAAGACTTTAAAAAGTTCAGGCAGGAGCATAGCGACCATATATCGGTTACATACATAAACTCATCTGCTGAGGTAAAGTGCTATTCAGACATAATATGTACTTCCTCAAATGCGGTGGAGATAATAAAAAACATACCTGAAGACAGAAAGATATTGTTCGCCCCCGACATGCACTTGGGCAGGTTTCTAATAGAAAAAACCGGAAGGGACATGTTGTTGTGGCACGGAAGCTGCATAGTACACGAGAGCTTTTCTGAAACACTATTGATAGATCTCATGACGAGGCATAGTGACGCCTATGTTATTGCCCATCCTGAATGTCCTGGAAATTTATTGAGGTACGCTGACTGCATAGGGTCAACAAAAAACTTGTTGCAGTACGTTACAAACAACCCTGGCAAAAAATTTATAGTGCTCACAGAGGAAGGTATAACATATCAGATGAAAAAGGCTTCACCCGGTAGCACTTTCTATGTAGTGGGTAATAGCGGTTCAGGGTGTGAGTTGTGTGGAAAATGCCCTTATATGAGGCTAAATACACTTGAAAAACTGTATAAATGCATAGAGGAGGAGTCTCCAGAAATAACTCTAGAGGAACACATAATGGTTGAGGCTCGGAAGTCCGTAGATGCCATGATGAACATGTCTATACCTGCGGTGAAAACCTTTCAAAGCTTTGCGTATTAGGGAATTATTCCTGAGATTGATCAAAGGGGTTGTGTCCCCCCAGTTCACACGTGATGAGTTCTAACTCATCTTCCTGAACATTTTCCCTGAACAGAGGAGTTTTATTTAGAGCGCTTTTAAAGGAGTCTGCCTCTGGAACATGGGGAGAAGAGCATGTAACATTCGGCCACTTTTTGGAAAAAATTTCATTTATCTTATGGAAGGTCTTTAAAGTCTGCTGTTCAGGATTTAGGGACGCATAATCGCAGGAAAGTATGTCTTCCATGAACTCATCACTAACTATAGCATCAGCAGGACACTCTGGAACGCACACACCGCAGTCTATGCACTGCTCTGGATCGATAACAAGCATGTTATTTCCCTCATAAAAGCAGTCCACCGGACAAACCACTACGCAGTCGGTGTATTTGCACTTAACACACCTATCCGTCACAAAGTGGGTCATAATGTTAAATAAAATAACTACTTATGTTGATACTAACCCATTTACGAAAAAGGACAAAATGAATATGAAGATAAGCAGAGGTATCACGCGTCCGTTGCGAGCACGCGCACCACCCGTGGTAACACCATGTTCCGTAAAGAGAGCCAGAACGGCCCGTGGTTAGCTACGAGAAGCTCCGCGTAGCACCACGGTACAATGAGAGAAAACAGAAAAAACTCAACTATTGCTCCCCTTCAGGATCTTCGTCGTCATCGAGTTTGTAATTATCCCAGTCTTCTTCGTCGCTTTCGTCATCTACATCTTCGTCCCAGCTACCATCAATTTCCTCTTCCTCATCTAAGGAAGGATCGTCCTGTTCGTCATCAACATCATCATCCAAGTATTCTTCACTATCTAAGTATCCATCATCGCTTTCATGATCCATAATTTCCTCATTATCCACGAAATTGTCATCTTCGTTTGCATTACCATGGTGAGCAGCAGATCCTGTTTCATCGCTTAACAAATGTCCAGTATCATTGTTGTCATCAGATTCATGAACCACTTCACCTGAATTGTCACCATCTCTATAACGCGCTTTTTCAGGATCATAAGGATCCTGTGTAGGTACGAAGGTATTCTTTAATAGCCTTCTAGTAAATGTCTTATCTTCGTAGTACTTTATTTTTTTCGACTTTATAGGAAAAGTTGATTCAATAAGGAGAATCTGTTCGTCTTTTGGAAGCATAATTACTTCCTGTGGTAGCAGGAGCGCCCTTTGAGTATCGGATATATGCAAAGAACGAGATGCAGGATTTAGATCCAAAAATTTAGGTCTATTCAAAGATTCCTGACTTACTGTTTTATTACCAATAAGCTGTGATATCAAATTTGCAGTTTCAATGTTATTCGCAGCAAATGTTATACGGTAAGTGGAGTTAGACAAAAACGAATTCATGCCCGCTTCTTCGTATATTCCCTTCAGCTGCTCCGTATCTTGTATTATCAAGAATAGCCTAACCCGGTACCCTCTAAAATAAGCTATACCAGTCTGAAACTGCTCCATCTTTCCCAGGGTAGGAAACTCATCCATAAGAAATAACACACCGTACGGTTCATCATCAGAAGGTAAAGACCTACATAAGAACTCTGTGGCCTGTTGGTAAAATACCTGCATTAACGGCCTAAGCCTTGTCAAATTATCTGGAGTTACCCCCACATAAACCGTTACTTTCTTTTTCTTAAATTCCTGTATGTTGAAGTCACTTGACGCAGTTGCAGTGTCAATTAATGGATTTGCCCACAGTTCCAGTGAAGAGTTCATGGTAGATACTACACCAGACCGTTCCTTATCTGCCTTCTGAAGGAAAGCTGCAATGTTCATGTACGCAACAGGGTGTATTTTCTTCCCTATGGTATCGAGCACGACCGCCAGATTATAGACCACGTCATCACTACGCATGGTCCTAACAACTTCCCCAAAAGACTTTACCTTTTCTGGCACGGCCAACAAGTAAAGAACAACGCCCACAAACAAGCTACGCGCTTCGTTGTACCAGAAATCTTGCTCAGGCATGATAAGGTTTGCAATTTTCTGAACATCATCCACCATCTGCCCAGGCTTTTTACTTATCCAGTCCAGAGGATTATAGCAGTGGCTTATACCGTCTGGCTGAGCAGGATTCCACACGTAAACTTCCTGGCCGGTTTTCTTTCTCCAGCCGCTCGTTAAGTCATAGTTTTCAAGCTTTACATCGTGTACTATGAGCGAGTCTTCCCAAAACAAGAGATTAGGTATAACAAATCCTACACCTTTACCCGATCCAGTAGGCGCAAAGAGTAAAGCATGCTGAAACCCGTCCGCCACTAGATAACCGCGCTGATCCTTACCTAATAAAATTCCCTTTCTACTACGGAGGCCTATCTTTCGTATGTCGCGCTCAGAAGCCCACCTAGAGTCCCCATGGAGAGACTCCTTGCGTTTAAATGGTCTCCAATCAAATAAGACATGACGCATATTCCAGAAGATTGTGCCCATCACAGCTAGAGGAGCAAGGAAAGAGCACCAAAGTTTTACAGAATTTGTAACCCCGTATAATTTTGGATTTGCCCACCACCCACTTATATACTGAAAGATAGTTGGCCATAGACGCATAGGAAAGTCTGCAATGCTCGGGTTTATTGAGTATAAGTCAAGATACTCTACCCCCCATACGCTCAAAACAAACAACGCACCGGAAACGTAGAAACAAAATTCAAGCAGGAAAAACATGCCTGCAAAAAACACGAGAACGTTACGTATATGGTTGGAGCTAGTATGCATAAACTCTTACGGCCACAGTACCCAGAAATTGTAATAGGTTAATAGATAGCCTAAACATTGTCTCGTGAACTTTTAGTGAACAAGATTTCCGAAATGTGACGAACACCTCCCTCTGCTCGCTTCAGTTGAATAATTATATCCACAATGTTTGTTATGTAGGTGGCTATCTGGTCTGAAGGAAGACCCAAATTTGCTTGCAGCACCATGAGCTTTAACTGCTCAATAGCCATTTGGGGAGTATCGGCATGTAAAGTTGATATAGAGCCAGGGTGTCCAGTATTTATGGCTCTCAGGAAGCTAAACGCTTCGGCACCCCTCAATTCTCCCACAATTATCCTGTCAGGACGCAATCTAAGGCAAGCCTCTATCAAATCCTGAGTACTCACTTTTGCACGTCCCTGACCACCCTTTGATGCCAAAAGGTGCACGCAATTTGGGTGATGCAAGGATATTTCCCTAGAGTCCTCAACTGTAATTATGCGCTCATGTGAGGGTATGACGCGCAATGCAGCATTTGTAAACGTGGTCTTACCTGTCGAAGTACCACCGCTAACAATAATGTTCTTCTTACTCAGCACTGCAAGCTCAAGGAATTTGCGAATTTCCCCTTTGTCTAACAAAGACAGCAACTGCTTATTTACATCCTCTGTTTTACTCTTTTGTTCAGCAACAAAAGAAAAAGCACCCATCTTTTCATAGTCCTCAAGAGATAATTGGACAGTAGAAGGCTTACGTATAGACAATGCTACCTTATCTCCCTCACATGCAGGAGGAAATACTATTTGCACCCTAAACCCATTGGGCAAAGAAGCAGACAAAAGAGGAGTTTCCTCGCTTATTTTCTGTTCTGTTGCCTGCGCTATCAATCTACTTAAAGCCTTGAGATGCGCAATTGTCAGGCTTTCTATACGTTCCTGCCTGATTTCACCACGGTTTTCAACCCAAACTTCGCACTCCTTGTTTATCGATATCTCGTTTACACCTTCCTCAGCAAAAAGGTCCTTAAACGGCTCAAGATATGTTTCTAATGCTGCACATCCTACTGATGACATAACTTCCTCAAGACAACGTGCAGAAAATAGAAAGGTTGCTCATTGTAATATGGCCTCCCGTGGAAATACCAAGTCCTGATTGACGAATACCTTCATAATCGTACCTTGGTCAACATAAACTGTCGGTTGAGTATCAGAAAACTTCTTAATGATATTCTTAACCGAATTAGAGAAGTCCCTAATAGCATCAGAAACAATCTGTGTCGGAAGATTCGTAGAAGTTTTCTTCTCCGTAGATTCCGTTAAAGCTTCGACCGCTTTTTTAACGCCTGTACTTTCCGTACTAACTATGTCTGATTTCAAAGAAGGTATCTTGGAAGCGGCAAAGGCTGTACCCAGAGATACACCTGCAAGGAGCACTGTTGATGTAAGAGTCGCACCCACTTTAGTATCCACAACTCCTGTTACACCGTTTCTTCCCAATTCATCTGTACCTCCGGAGTTCAACTGTACATCCACTCCATTAGGTAAAATTACCCTAAACCAGTTAACATTGACTCTAAACCCGCCAGACCCCGAGTCGAAGAAATAGCTTCCTATAAGCCGCGATCCTTTGGGAATCATGACTTTATGACCAGCACTCGCATATACATCTCTAGACACTATTGCGCGAAGCACTCCTGGAATATCAGAATTTATTGCAGTTTCTAAAACCGCATCTATCACGTGTCCCTGCATAACCATATGCCTAGGATCCCCAACTCTTGTGGCTTTTACGTTAGGAGAAGGAGTGGGCTCTAGTCTTCCTGAGGAGAAGTCTTTTGTTGTGTGTCCAGGTTCCTCACTTGCTCCCTCGGAGCCCCCGCCTCCGCCTAAAGCGAGCATGGGAGTTCCTCTTCTTTCCTTGTCATATCCCAAAAACGACGGAATTCGCTCCGGAGACATAACCCCATAAGGCGCAGGAATAGGTAACTCCTGTTCTGCTGGCTGCTGAGGTTTAGGTACTTCATAAGGTGCAGGGATCTCCTTTACTGTTTCCTCTTGTGTAGCTACCGGTGTACGCACTTGCTTCGTAACCACCGGAATGTCAGGAACACTTGGCATAACCAGAGGTGGTAGTTCAGGAAGTCTAGGGGGCGTAGTGAGAATTCTAGGAGCAGTTTCCTGTGCAGGTGACTCTGCCTCTTTCAGGAGCTTCTCAACGTGATTCTGCTCTATTACCTTTCCAGGCTCCTCAAATTGTTCGGGGGCTTTATCTCCTCTAAAAAAAGTGTAGTATACCAGCCCGGTCACTACACAGACTACTGCAACAACGAAGAGTTTCTTACTCTTGTGTATCCCGACAATATTGACGTCGTCCTCTACGTGTTCCTCGTAATCCTTTATTTCGTCAGCCATATTTTCTACACCACCCAAAATAATTAAAGAGCTCTATTCGATACCTCAACGCTGCTACTTCCGTAATCTAGATACATTTGTTTATGTACACCTTCTATCACGACATAGCCCTTCAGAAAAAGCATTTTACAAGGTACTTTTTCTCCGCCCTGAACGGAATATATTTTCGGAAGAATATCCTTATCAGGAAACTGAAAGTACGTCAGAGCACCGTCATCAAAGGTCTGCAACGGGATGAGTTCATCCTCTGTAGAGGTAGCAGTATACACGTAATTTCTGCTCGTATTATTTGGCCTGATTACCACATTATCCGCCCTACCACCATGCGCCAAACTTGGTGCAGAAATTTCCAAATTTCGAGTTCTTGGGTCGGACTCTAAATTATTCTGCGCGTAATAAAAACGCACAACATACGCTATGTCAGATAGGGGGGAATCAGGACTCATGAGAGCGTCTACACTATTAGATACGCCGTTGATAGCGAGAGATTTAGATACTAAATCAAAGGCATAACTCCTTCCCTTCGATGTCTCTACCAACATGTTTGTATGGCCTTCTTTCGCCAGGGGCATGATGAATATCTTATTGTCTACGGGCTTTACTTTCCAATTCGCATTGTCTCCCATAGCAATAACACGAACACTCTCTCCAACGGAAAACTCTATATAAGAGTGATATCCGTGGTTAAATACTACCTGAAACACCTCATTAGGATTATAGACCAGGGTCTTGATCCTGCTATCAATGGAGATAGGCATAGCACTGACCAATGCCTCAGCAAAAGAGGTGCCACTCGTAATGCAAAGTGCAAAAGCGACAGTAAATGAGGTAAAAAACCTTCTATAGAAACTCATCATCCGCCCTATAATATGTTATTTGAAATCCTAGAGGGTTAACCTGCCTTTCTTGTTCATTCATCTCCAAGGTAGAATACTTGAAAGAAAGTGTAGCTATCCGGTCTTTCTTTATCACAGACCCATTTCCACTTACAAATTCCAAGGTGAAACGTATTTGTGCTTTTCCAGCTCCCAAATGTTGCAACGAACGAACTTTCAGAAGTCCTGAGGTAACATCTGCGTAGAGTGTCATAGGACTAGAAGGGTTACTTGGCCTAATCCAACTTCTGAAGCTACTGTAGGTATCCTGTGAGGATAACAACCGCACCTTCGTGTAGTAGTTATACTGAAAACTACTAGGCTCAAAGAGCTCCCTTGCTTTCACGTATTCTATGATGAAGTAATTGCTGAGCACCTCGTCTGCAGAATACTGCTTTACAGTCATGGGGTTAACCAAAGTCGTTATACCAGACTTCTTCTCTATCTCCACGACGAATGGTTCTATCGTTCTTGTCTTTCCTATCCTGAAGATGACGAAAGTACTTGCGCCTATGCAAAACACCGACAACACGACTAGAAAGAGCAGAATATTCCGTTGTACTACCACAGAATTGTACCTGTCGTTATGCCAATTGCCGGAAGAAATAGAACCTTTCTTCCCGCTGCTCTTGTTTCCTTTAGCGTTTTTACCAAAACCTAACATGTGTAACACCAATCTGCAGAAACTGCCAATATAAGCCCCCTGAATCACATAATCAGAAAGCTACTATGCTTTTATTTACATCAAGTTAACGAAAAAATCACTCTCAAACAACGTCTTATTGGGGCTTTTCTGAAAGTGTATGCCTCATGATTTTTTGCACACTTGGCAGCAAAATAACAAGTAAATTAATTTCCCCAAAATTCTGGGGTTCTATAGGGGTTCTGACCCAATGCATAAAAAGTTGGAACAAGAAGATCTCATCAATTTACGTGTCCCATACGTTCACGTTTTGTCTTCAGGTATCCTCTGTTATACTTATTGTCCTCCACGGAGAACGGTATGGTTTTTGTAACAACGAGTCCGTGAGTTTCTAGTCCAGAAACTTTGCTAGGATTGCAGGTCAGCAATTGCAACCTGTGTACACCAAGGTTCTTCAAGATCATTGCAGCAGGCAGAAATTCTCGCTCATCGTCGTCGAACCCTAAGAATCGATTCGCATCAACGGTGTCGAACATGTTTTCATGTTGCAGACTATAGGTACGTATTTTGTTGGCAAGACCTATACCTCGTCCCTCCTGTGAAATGTACAGTATTAGACCACCACCACTATCTGCAAGGGTTCTAACGGCAGAGAGCAATTGGCCCCTGCAATCACATGAAAGACTACCCAAGAGGTCTCCTGTGTAACAAGAAGAGTGTATGCGTACGGAAACATTGTCCATTTGTGGATCGCCAATCACTATCGCATAGTGTTCTGGTTCCCCAACATTGGACCTGTAAACAAAGATCTTTGCTTTTAAAGAATTCTGCAGGAAAAGGTCAGAGCTACAGATCTCCTCTAGCATGTAGTTCAAGGAATAATCCGATATAACGCTTCCACAAATGCTCAGGACATTATTCTCTGCACACCATGTATGCATTTCTGAAACGGTGTTGAACTTCATGTCTATGATCAGAGCAGAAGGCATAAGTTTCGCCTTCTTGATCATCTCAATAGCAATGCTGTCAAGGACATTAGAAGAGCTATAGCAAATTTTGCTTATATCAGGCATATTGTCACAAGACAAAACTATGCTGCGTACCTCATGTAGAGAAAGATTGTCAACACGCACCCTGGTTAGAGCTGCTTTTCCCGACAGGAAGGACATTCTATTTGCTGTTAAGAGCAAATATACCTCGTCCGAAAACGACACAAATGTAGAAAAAGATGACTCTTCAAGGAGCTCACCAGCAAAAACAAGCGCGTAAACTCCGTCCCGATACAGCAATACTGGCGAACATCTTCTGATTTCTAAAATAGAACGCTCCAGTATATTGTTACCAAACCCAAAGCGACTACCAATCAAGCAACCCATTGTGAGACCCACGAAAGTGGTGCGGTTAAGAAGACTCGAACTTCCAAGGCCACTACAGCCACAGCGACCTCAACGCTGCGTGTCTACCACTTCCACCATAACCGCGAAACATACGCCGCCATGATAACGAAAAGCCAAATCTCTTGTCAACAGGGACTAATCCTACATCAATCCTGTTTGGCGTGGGAATTGGATATGGCAAATAGTAATCCAGAAACCTTATCTCCGTATATGTTGCAACGGTTCATA
The DNA here is from genome assembly GCF_036903315.1 of Anaplasma bovis. Taxonomy (NCBI): domain Bacteria; kingdom Pseudomonadati; phylum Pseudomonadota; class Alphaproteobacteria; order Rickettsiales; family Anaplasmataceae; genus Anaplasma; species Anaplasma bovis. The sequence continues at coordinate 13,738 of NZ_JAWLNY010000001.1, forward strand.
TAGTGTAAGTGGAGGCCCATCTCTTCTACTTTCTTTACAACGTAATTTGACGAATGACAGAAAAAATCTCCCTCTTTGACAAACTTATAGCCCTTGCTGCCACCCTCTCTTACCAGGCCAAATATCATGCCGCCGTCCGACAAGGTAGCGCTTACACTAGAAAGCATCTTGGTAAGATCACCATAATAATGCAGAACTTCCGTCAAGATGATGACATCATACCTCTTGGTATTCGTTTGTAAAAAGTCTCGGATACTCAGGCATACCAGCTCATTATATGTCTGTTTACCATTTACCAGGCACTGGCGCGCAATGTTCAACATCCTTCTTGAAATGTCAACCCCAGTTATATGGGCACTCACGCCTTTCATTTTCAAAAACTGACCGCATATGCCTGTGCCACAGCCAAGATCCAAAATATGTAGTTCTGTAGAACGGTCGCCAAAGAAGTTCATTACCAATGACCGCACATACTCGTGCCCATGATAGTTCTTCGCTACTAGCCAGTGCTCCACGAAATATTCGCTTGTGTAGTTAAAATGTTGCTTGATGACATTCTCAGGGACCTCAAGAATGGCGTCAGGAGCAGCCATTTTGTTCAGATAATATTTGGATTCTTCGTTGTTTTTGTCGAAAGATAGCGCTTTGTTGAAATTTTTCGCTGCCTTATCGAAATTTCTCAAAACAAAATGGCATCTTCCGATGTTGTAATATACATCTGGTAACTTTGGCCTTACTATGCTTATAAGCCAAAACCTTGTTTTTGCATCTGAGATGTTTCCCCTATAAAAGTGGTACAAACCCAGATCTATGTTGGTAGCGAGCAGACTCTTGAACTTGTCTTTAGTAGACAGAATTCCCTCTCTCGCTGAGAGTCTCCCATTTTTCAGTAATTTTATTACCTCAGTGACACTAGGCATAGCGCTGCAGATCCGTGCAAGCAACAACCCCATCCCATCACTAAAACAAGCAAAAACCCTTTTCATAATCTCCCTAACAGGTAAGAAAAACCCAGGATACTAACACACAAGTCCATTTCTAAGCCAAAACTAGCTGTCTGAAAAGCATTCTATGTATACGAATAGATTCAGAAACGTCTAAAAGCCATGGAACGGTTCCTGGAGCTTTGTCATTCTTAGGGTCTGTACCAGGTTTGGTATTAACTGGTTTACCTTGTACATACAGCTTACCGTCTACCATCATGAGCTTTGTATTCCACAGCAGTTTAGCAATAGTCAAAGACAACCACAAAACAGCGGCAGAGAAGGTTTTTCTGTGCTTTTTGGGAACTGTGCCCCACATGAGAACTAACGTGATCATTGAGAGAAGAAGCAAAACCGCAAGGCAACATATTACCGATACGGAAAACCCCAAAAACGGATCATCCACAGCCCACCCTGTCCTCGAATCATCAGACGACGAAAACTTATTTCCTACAACTAGACCTACAGTAACTATAAAACAGGCCATGAAGAAGCAGATGAACACCTTTGCCAACAACACTTTTGATTCTGCGCTGATAACACTTCCACTCATAACTAAGCTCCATTCCCCCATACACCAGAGCAAGCAAGTACATGCGACACACGTATAATGGCACAATCCACGCGTCGCGCGCACTATACCAACCCATTGTTGCCATTATATTAACATGTCCTCTTACTTACAGGGTGCAAGAAGGCATACGAACGGCCAATAAACACGAACCACAATTGTAACGTAACACGGTGTATACACTACCATCTATATCGTGTATTGCAAGGCATTACTTAATGCGGCAAGGTGGCCTGATTTTGTGTTCTTAATTCTAGAATAACCCCTTCTTAAGAACATAAATATTGCGCGTGCAATTCTTTGCATTCTGGAAAGATAACAAGCAGGACACACTTGCCAACTCCCGAAACCACCCGAAAATACGCTAGCCCGCGGTCAGAACCCCAGTCTGCTTCATATGTACCCTATATGCGCGTAGTTGGTGGCCGTTATCGAGCTACATGCTGAATGAACTCTTCAACAGCTTTGCAGCTTCATCAAATTCTTCCGCGAAACTCTTCTTAATGCTATCTGGCAGGACGATACCCAGGTTAGTCTCCAAGTACTTTGAAAGGTCGAGCATCCGGGCGTTGTAGCTCTTTTTCTTACTCGTGAACTTGATAAAAGATACGCCACACAGTATCTCTATGCCAACAGCTTTGTTCAGGAGCACACAGTCGACAGAAAGGTTTATCCTTAGTAAAATCTTTTTTATCGGTTCGACACTGAAAGTCAACATACCCTTGATGCTACATACTTCAATAGAATATAGACAGGAAACATGGGATAGGCACCCATTACTGTATTTTTGATGTCTTGAAACTTCCCAGAGCAACTTTTGCGGGTTTGCATTTACAGCGGATTCTTCAGGAACTTGCTGCATAATATGATACCTAGTAATACCAACCTGTTAGGAGTATACACTTCGCGTAGTTAAATAAGGCATAATAGTGAGATTGTGAGATTGAATATCAACTGTGAGGTGTGGCACTATGGCAGCGGAAGTGTGACTTGTGCTAATTCTTTAATGAGATTTGGGGAGTAGTAGCAGAGTAGGACATTGAACCAAGCAATCACTCATGTTTGCAACAGAAAAGACTGGACTAAAATTTCACAGTGTAAGGAGCTTCAAGTAGTGCAGTAATTTTCTCGGGGCTTTGCGTTTCGCACGTGTAAAATATTGAAAAGACTGTTCTGTGTGAAAAGTATAAGGTTATAACTCAACTTGTTAGATATTTATCGCAGACACAGTTAAAAGTATATTAGAGAGTGAAGGTGTTGTTTTATCAAGGGTGGGTTTCGTGAAAGATATTAAAGCTTTGCCTGGAGTACAGAATTGTAGTGCTTACAGAAACAAGATTTTACTCAGAGTGGATTTCAATGTCCCTGTTGATGGAGGCTGCATACAGGATACTACCAGAATAAGAAGAGTTATTCCAACTGTGGAATGTTTGATAGAGAAAGGAGCAAAGGTCATCATAATATCTCACCTGGGAAGGCCCAAAGGAAAAGACATGGAATTTTCCTTCGAACCTCTAGTGCCCGCCATAAGCGATATTTTAGGTAAAAGCATTACCTTCATAGGCAGTGAGGACATCTCAAGGGTTAATACTGTTGTGGAATCTTTGCCATGGGGCTCCGTTATTCTGCTGGAAAACCTTAGATTTCACGAAGGGGAGGAAAATAATGATCCTGATTTTGCGAGAAAGTTGGCAAGTTTCGCAAACATTTACGTTAATGACGCATTTTCCTGTTATCACAGAAAACACGCATCGGTAAATGCCATAACAAAGATGATGCCCACATTTGCTGGGTTGAGTTTGCAAGAGGAACTTAAGCATTTAGGGAGTGTAGTCAAGGATCATCCGGTGGCCGCTATTATAGGCGGAGCAAAAGCGTCGACTAAAATACCTGTACTTCGAAACTTGGCGCGTAAAGTTGACTATCTCGTATTGGGAGGAGGCGTCGCAAACACTTTCTTGTTGTACAAAGGTTTGAACGTTGGAAACTCGCTATGTGATAAATGTTTAGACGATGTGGATGCAGTCTATGAAGAAGCGAAAACCAGCGGATGCAATATTGTCCTGCCAGTAGACCACGTTGTTGCAAAAAATGCAGAGGCAATGGCGACAACAAAGGACAACGGAAGTGTTTCAGAAGAGGATTGCATTTTTGATATAGGAAAAGAAACATCTGAAGTGATTGCCAAAGTGCTCAGTGGTTGTAGAACGATATTATGGAACGGGCCTATGGGGCTTTTTGAGAAAAGCTCTTTTATAGGTGGAACTTCTGATTTGGTTAGGATGCTGGTGGACTGCAAAAAAGAAAGGGGCGCTGCTGTAATACTTGGAGGAGGGGAAAGTATACTTGCAATGAGACTTTTAGGATATTCTGAGAGCAATTTTACATACGTTTCTACGGGAGGAGGAGCATTGTTGCATTTCTTGAGTAATGTTTAGGTTCTTTAGCGCGTGAAATGTTTATGGAAGGATTAGCGCTCTGACTTTACCATCCTTGAGTTCAATGGTAACTACGTCATCAGGAAGAACGGTAGCTGTGGATACAACCTGCAATCCGCTACTATTATAGATAACAGCATATCCCACATTTAGAATATGTTGTTTATCGTAGTGGTCTAACCGATGTTTTAAACTCTCTAGATTCTGTTTGTACCCAAAAATTGTAGTTTGAAGCGCGGCAAACATACGATGACGTAGCTCCTCAGCGGCTTTTTCGTATTTTAATACTTTGCGTCCACATTCGATCAGTGAATTTTGGAACTTCAATAGACGATACTGGTATGCTTGTATGACTTTTCTGAATGCGGCCGCCATTCTCAGAAAATTTATTTCTAGGCTTTCCAGAAGCTTGTGTTTTTCGGGCAGTATGAGCTCAACAGCTGCAGTAGGTGTCGGAGCTCGCAAATCTGCGACATAATCTATTATAGTAAAATCTGTTTCATGCCCTATGGCAGAAACTATAGGTATTTCTGACGATGCCACCACTCTCGCGAGCGCTTCATCATTGAATGGCCATAGATCTTCTACACTTCCTCCTCCTCGTGCAACTATTATTACGTCAGGGCTGTCTTCAAGAGCGTGAAACCCCCTAATGGCATTTGCAACCATAGAGCTTGCTTGTGTACCTTGGACGTGTACGGCCCATAAAATGAGATGGGAAGGAAATCTATCTGTAACCCTATTGATTATATCTTGGAGCACGGTTCCAGTGGAGGAAGTTATCACACCGATTTTCATAGGGAGCAGAGGCAGTCTTTTTTTGCGTTTTATATCGAAGAGGCCCTCTGTTTCGAGTTTCTTTTTAAGCTCTGCCAGCATAGCAGCCAACTTTCCATCCCCAACAAGCTCCATATCGGTCAGTATTAACTGATATTTGGACTGATAAATGCTCAAGTGACCAGAACAGGTTACTTCTACTCCATTGCGAAAGGGGGCTTTAACTTTCGTGTGGTTCCAGCATACCGCGTTGAGGACGGAGTTATCATCTTTGAGTGTAAAATACACATGCCCAGAGGTAGGATGTGATACTCCACTTATTTCACCGCGAACGCGTATAGAATAAAACACCTCATGTAAGAGGTTTTTGAGTACTGAAGTTATTTCCGTTACTGTGAATTCAGGTATCATGCCGCTAAAACAACAAACTACTCTCGGTAAGACGAGTTTTCAGTATCTACCATGAGAATAGGCACATTAATAATAAAAACTAGAAAATGTTCAGATGACCGCAAGCGGTTGGAGTTCGGAATTATAGAGCTGAGAAATGCTATCTGGGGCAGTATCGGGAGCAAATGCTGGTGGCGTAGAATTACCGAGTTCATGTAAGCATAAACTGTGCTATATTGGTCACGTGCACACAGCGCTTGTGTTGTGGGGCTGGATAATGTGCAGGAAGCTGTTATAAAGAAAGTGATAGATGCCAAAGGCGGACACTATATTCGCGTTGTCAACCCCTAGAGGAAAATCCGGTGTTGCAGTCATAAGAATATCAGGACCAGCGTCTTTAGATGCCATAAGGAACATGGGTGTCAAGGGAGAGATAGAACCCCGGATGGCCCATTGTAAAACGCTTTATGACAGGAAGGGTATTCCCATAGATTATGCAGTAATACTTTATTTTCCTGGCCCCAATAGTTTTACTGGAGAAGATGTGGTAGAGCTACAAGTACATGGGAGTAATGCGGTTATAAGGCTCATTTTCGAGGAACTACAGGGGTTCATCAGGATTGCTGAGCCGGGGGAATTTTCGCTGAGGGCATTTTTAAATGGGAAGATTGATTTAACAAGAGCTGAGGGAATAGCTGATCTTATCAATGCGGAGACCGAAGCGCAATTAAGGCAAGCGCTTGCGCAAACTTCGGGTAAACTTGAGGCGCTGTACAAAAATTGGCGCAATGCGGTAATAAGTGTTATTTCGAGACTGGAAGCATGTATTGATTTTCCAGAAGACATCTCGTCAGATGTTTTGTTGGGTATACACCACGAGATAGAAGAGCTTCACAAAATGCTTAAAGAACATATCAACGACGAAAACAGGGGGGAGAGACTCAAAAATGGGGCAAGAGTGGTTATTTTAGGTGCTCCAAACGCGGGTAAGTCCACTCTATTTAACTTCATAGCACAGAGGGAAATTGCCATTACATCGGAATATCCAGGAACAACGCGTGATATGTTGGAAGTATGTGTGGATATAGGTGGCTATCCATTCATATTTGTGGACACTGCCGGGATTAGAGAAAGCTCAGACTTTGTCGAATGTGAGGGGATAAAGAGAGCAAAACTTGCGGCTCAGGAGGCTGATATAAAAGTTGTTATGGTTCCATATGGTGAGATTGAGAGCTTTGATTTCAATATCTTAGAAAAACTTCACGATGAAAATACAATTTACGTGTTGAGCAAGGCTGATGACGCGAAATACGACATATTGGAAATAAAAGGAAAGAGCTTTTGTCTACTTTCTGTGCATAACAATTTGGGGGTAAACAACCTATTGGCGCAGATTAGCGAAAAATCAAAGGAGAGTTTTCCAAAGCACGGTGATGTCCTAATTACATCACAGAGGCATAGAGGACATGTTCAAAATGCAATAAAGAACATTTTGGAGATAAATGAAGAAATGCCGGTAGAAATCATTGCTGAATATTTGAGATTAGCGGCAAAAGAACTAGGTGCAATTACAGGGGCAGTGCATGTTGATGATATCTTATCCAGTATATTTGGGAAGTTTTGTGTTGGTAAGTAACCACGATGCTGTTAGCTCAAGGAAGCAACAGTTTTTCCACAAATGAGACTATCGTATCGGTATGTGGCATTTTGCCATACCCCTCTTCACCGCATGCCAGTTCCCCAAATTCAGGGTCTATAATATGGACTCCATCATTGCGTAGTATTTCCAGATTTCTCGACATTGCAGGAGATTGTAGCATAACCGAGTTCATTACTGGAGCTACAACAAGAGGGGCAGTTGATGCCAGTATTATGGAAGTGGGAAGATCGTCGCATATACCGTGTGCTATTTTTGCCACTAGGTTAGCAGTTGCTGGAGCGACTAGTATAAGGTCAGATTTCCTAGAAAGCGTGATATGTTTCATGCTATCATGGGGGCTGAAAGCATCTTCGGCGCTGTAAGTATAATTACCAGATAGCGACGACACACACATAGGAGTGATAAATTTTTCACCACATTTACTGAGCACACATTGCAAATTGTGTTTTCTTCTTTTCAACTCTCTGATAACTTCAAGTGATTTATACGCTGCTACACTGCCAGATATAATGAGCAATATGTTCATTTTGTACCCTACAAAAATGCGAAACAGCCCTATTACAGCGACGCTTATTACAGTTCTATACACATGGTAGCAAAGCAACAAAAAGCAATAGGAATGCTCACCAGCATATACGATATTCCAGGGGTGGACAACCAAAAGGGTGCACTGCTGGAGAAGTTATGCAGAGGCGCTAGGGTTGTGGATTTGTTACTATACGCTCCATATAGTTATGTGGATAGGAGAAACACTGACTTGGAAAGAATTCCTGTTGGGGAGGTAGTGACATTCTCGGCAGTGGTAAAAAAACACCTACCACCATTTATGGGCAAAAGAGGCAAAAAAACCGGATTGCCGTACAAAGTATTGCTAGGATCGGAAATCGGCGAGGTATGGTTGGCGTTCTTCCACTACTCTAACTCATATCTTGAAAATGTTCTCAAGATAGGAAAAGTGTGCGTAGTAAGCGGGAAGTTGGAAAGGCGCAGGGATGATTCTTTGCAAATTACTCACCCTGACTACATCACAAGCAATGTTAACAGATTTCCAGAGATATGCGTACTGGAGCCAGTATATTCCGTCACTAAGGGCGTGCATTCCAGGATGGTTCACAGGGTAATCAAGACTGCGCTGCGGCTAATAGAGGGACCTAATGAGTGGATAAATCCTCAGCTTATGAAGGAAAATTCTTGGTACAACTGGAAAGAAAGTGTCAGCAGAGTGCACAATCCCCAAAGTCTAGATGAGGTCAGTGTGTGTCGTCAAAGACTGGCGTATGACGAACTTTTGGCATATCACGCGGCAACATACCTTGCGTACAAACGGCAAGGTGAGTGTGCTGGCGTTTCAATAAATGTTAAGGGGGTGTATCACAAGCAAGTTTTGACAAAGTTGCAATTCAAGCTTACCTCTGGCCAAAAATCGGCCATACAGCGAATTACTAAATCTCAGATGTCAGATAGACAAATGACGGCACTTTTGCAAGGCGACGTTGGAAGCGGGAAGACGGTAGTGGCATTGTTTTCTATGCTAAGCGCGGTAGAAGGTGAGGGGCAGGTTGCATTTATGGTCCCAACGGAGATTTTAGCCGAACAGCACTGCACGTGGATACGCGAGATGCTTTCAAGCATGGACATACGGGTCGAAATGCTCACGGGCAATTCAAAAAACAAATCTGCTATCAAGGAGTCACTCATAAATGGTGACGCACACATTGTCATAGGCACTCATGCTCTGTTTCAAGAATCTGTAAAATTTCGCAATCTGCGATTAGTTGTCATAGATGAACAACAAAGATTTGGAGTTTTACAGCGCATGAAACTCATTGAAAAAGGAATATCAGCAGATATTTTATTCATTACTGCGACCCCTATTCCGAGAACGCTAGAGCAGATATTGTATGGGAATATGGACAGAATAACTTTGCCAGATAAGCCAAAGTGTAGGCTACCAATAAGAACTAGCATGGTAAATGTGAGTAAAATGGATGAGGTGTGTGCCAGACTGCATAGTATGATTGAGAGGGGGAATAAAGCTTATTGGATATGCCCACACATAGAAGAGTCTAAGATGCATGATGTTTCATCTGTGGAAAGCAGGTTCCAGTACTTAAAAGAAACATTCGGCGATACGGTAGGGATGGTACACGGAGGTCTGGCACAATCACACAATGACAATGTGATGATGAAATTTTATTCCGGTGAGCTAAAAGTACTTGCCGCGACTTCTATCATAGAAGTGGGCGTTAACGTTCCCGATGCTACGATAATCGTTATAGAGAACCCTGAAAGATTTGGGCTGTCCCAACTTCACCAGTTAAGGGGTAGGGTTGGAAGGAGCAATAAGAAATCTTTTTGTATACTACTGCATGGCGATGTAAACACCACTTCCTGGCATAAGCTGAGTGTTTTGTGTAATTCCCAGGATGGTTTTTTTATTGCAGAGCAGGATCTTATATTACGCGGTGGGGGCGATGTGTTGGGAAATAAGCAATCAGGTATTGCGTCATTCAGATTTGCAGACCCGCTAGACTTTAGCGGTATGTCAAGCGCATATTCCGATATCCGCAGTATGGTAAAAACCGACAAGGGAGTGCAGCTAGTTCATGAGCTGGTTGAAATATATGGAAGGCAACTCTCAAATATTAACTATTGAGAAGCAATATGAGCGTTTAATATAACTGGAGTGTACACATATCTTGCGGAGAGGCGGTGTTTTTCACACAAATTAAAAGACTGATTTGTGGCAAGTTTCGCAATACACTGACTATAGGATATACTGGCATGATTTTGCATAGGATATTTTTGTGAAGAAGGCAGTTATATTTGGCGGTAGCGGGTTTATAGGAGGGCACATTGTGTGTCGCCTAGTGGCAAAGGGATACCACGTTTATGTAGTTACACGCAGTAAGGACAAGGCCGCCAGACTGAAATTGCTGGGCAACCTAGGCCAGGTTGAAATAGTTGAAAGTGATCTATCTGATATCAAGCTTATTGAAAAACTAGTATCTGGATGCGATGCTGTAGTAAATCTGGTGGGAACCATAAATGAGATGCGTGAGGCAGCGCTAAGATACTTACACGTTGCTGTGCCATACAATCTGGCAAAACTTGCATCAAAGTATGGGAAAAAGTATGTGCATTTTTCCGCTATGGGCATAGAGTTAGCAACGCGCTCTCCTTACGCAAAGACCAAGTTGGAAGGGGAACAAAAAGTACAAAGCATGTGCAAAGATGCTATCATCGTAAGACCTAATTTGGTTTTTGGAGATGAAGATAATTTCTTCCATAAATTTGCAAGATTAGCCACAGTATCGCCATTTTTATTTACCATAGGGAAAGGAGATAAACTCCTGCAGCCTGTGTATGTAGGAGATCTTGCAGATGTGACGGTGGACTTGATAGAAAATTGTTCAGATTTGGAGGGCATATGTGAGATATGTGGCCCTAAAACCTATTCCAGCCATGCACTTATGAGATTTGTGCTGGATGCAACATTGCGGAAAAAGATAATAATCAAAGTTCCACATTTTCTCGCAAAAGTGATAGCCGTGTTCTGTGAATTTAAGATTATATCGTTTTTATTGAAGCCCCTTACGGGAAGCTCAGAGCCAGTAATCACAAGAAATCAATTAGAGCTATTAAAGCACGATATAGTCGCTAGTGGCCTATATAAAATCTACAATACGTCCACAGAAATGGAGACTATCATGACAGAGCACTTGAAAATGTATGCGAAAAGCTAGGTTACTCTGATCTTTGTAAGAATATTATCTCGTATCTGAGTGCGATATCACTCCAGCAGGGTAGAGTCCCGTAAAACAGGCATCACAATACTGCGGAGCATCACTGTTGCGATCTTCTCCCCTAATGGCTCTATACAAGCCGTTTATGCTTATGAAAGATACGCTGCTGCAATCCAGTATACCCGGGAGTTCTTCTTGGGAAAAATTGTTAGATATCAGACTACATTGTGAGGGCGTATCTATACCATAGAAGCAAGGGTACTTTGTTGGAGGGCTCGATATCTTCAAATGAATGTCTTTTGTGCCTGCGTTCTTTAGTAAAGCTATTACCTCACGTAATGTCGTTCCTCTCACTATACTATCATCAACAAGTACGATATTTTTCCCCCGCAATACTGAGGAGTTTGCATTGTGTTTCAATTCTACTTGAGACTTGCGCGATTGTTGCGTTGGCTGTATGAATGTGCGCCCTGAATAGTGGTTCCTTATTATTCCAAATTCAAATGGTACACCAGATTTTGTGGCATATCCCATAGCAGCAGGGATACCAGAGTCCGGGACGGGCACCACGATATCCACATTTTCTGGAGGAGGACTTTCTACCGCCAGCTCGGCGCCTATATTTTTGCGCGCATTGTAAGTGGATATGCCCTCCACTATGCTGTCTGGCCTAGCAAAATAGATATATTCAAAAATACAAAAACTGCTCTTTGTAGGCTGTTTGAATGGAAATACACTCGTCAAATTGTTAGAGCGATCTATAATAATCAACTCGCCTGGCTGTATATTTCGCACGAATTCTGCCTTCACTATGTCTAAAGCACATGTCTCTGATGCTAAAACATATGATCCATCGACCATTCCCAAAACCAAAGGTCTTATTCCCGCAGGATCCCTAACACCCATTAGCAAATTGTTGTCTAAAAATACCAACGAATACGCGCCCTTCACCTCTTGTACCGCTGAAACAACGCTATCAAAAAAGGTATCCGCTGACTGCGTTGCCGCCAGGTGGGCTATTACTTCAGTATCTATGTCTGAAGAAAATTTGCATCCCTGCGCCAGCAGCATATCCCGAAGTGGATGGGCATTCGTGATGTTACCATTGTGCGCAACAGCAATTTTGCCAAACTTGCTGTCTACAGTGAAGGGTTGTACAGCTAATCCTTTTGAAGTGGTCGCTCCGCTTGTAGAGTACCGGACGTGCCCAATAGCTGTATTTCCGCATAACGAGATGGCGCTCTGATCGGAAAAGGCGCTATTCACATGACCTTTGCTATGATAGGAATATAGCTCCTTAAAATCTGAAGAAACGATACCGAAAGACTCTTGGCCACGATGCTGAAGTGCATGAAGACCCAACAGGGATTTGTGAACTGCATCCTTGTGATTTTGTATAGCGAAAACACCACACTCTTCGTATATGCTTACAAACTGCATGTATCACTCTACACTATCAATTAACCATATTACCACCGAGAAGATAATCACTCTAGTATTAATCAGATTAGTATCTCCTGCCGCCCCTGATACATACACAAAAGAGTGTACACTCTTGAGACAATGTAGAAATGCTCATGTACATTTTTTAGGTTCGGACACTTTCTGCCCTAACTGGCGAGGATCCCCGTTTAGCAGGGAGTGTACGTTTGCAGAAATATTGTCCAGTATGTTTTGCATCTCTTCTATGTTGTCGAAGTTTGAGAGAACAAAGCTGGATAAGTCCCTTCCCTCAGGATTTTGTGGTCCGATGCCTACTCTTATCCTCCAATATTCGCTACCTACACTACTGTCTATGCTGCGAATACCATTATGACCTGCACTTCCTCCCCCTTTTTTGACTTTTACTGCTCCCAATAACAATGCTACATCGTCATGAAAGACCACTAAAGAATCTAGGGCAATTTTGTAAGTCCCTACAGCACTCAACACTGCAACGCCAGAATTATTCATGTATGTACAAGGCTTTATAAGCACCAGCTTGTGTTGGTCTATTTTTCCAACAGAAACCATGTATAGATGCTTCTGAGAAAACGTAGGAAACCCAAAATCCCGGGCTATGGCATCAACTGCCATGAACCCAACATTATGTCGCGTAGACTCATACTTCTTGCCGGGATTACCAAGCCCCACAAATAGAAACATGCCCTGCCACCACGACTAGCGAGTTGAAAATGTTATTGTGCAGGAGCGTCCGAGGAAGGAGCCTCCTCAGCTTCACTTTCAAGGCTGCCACTTGCACCTGACAGAGTTACTATCACAGGATTGTCTTCATTCATTGCGACACTCTTGATTTCCTTGGGCAGAGTTAAGTCGCTTACGTGTAAAGAGTGGCCTATACTAAGATCTATTAAGTCCACTTCCAACGGCTTAGGTATATTGTGTGGTGAGCACATAACGGTAAGGGAGCGATGCAACACGTTCAAAACCCCACCGCGCTTTACACCAGCACACTTCTGCTCATTGAGGAACACTATAGGAACTTCAATCTTGACCTCAGCGCTAGGCTCAACGAACTGAAAATCCACATGTAAAACACCGCCACTAACAGGATGCTTCTGTACACTTTTCACAACGACGTACTCCTTCCCAGGCTTACTGTCTGCTATGTGTAACTCAATAATCCTAGAGTAAATAGAAAACATGCGGCACTGCTTTAGAAAATCTCCATGTGACAAAGATATACTCACAGGATCGCGATCCCCTCCATACACAACGGCGGGAATAAGCCCTGCCGACCTAAGTGCACGCGCACTGCCTGTTCCACACTTGGAACGAACAGAGGCGTTCATCACCACCATATCTCCGTGATCCATATTGAACTTCCTCTAAAAAACGGAACCTTACGCAAAAGGACAGCCACAAGCATATAACAATACGCGTGGTGTATAAAGCCATATTTTACAGAAAAATTTATGATTTTGAGAATTTCCTAAATTCTCAAGACGATGCAATGATAGATAAAATCCGCACCTATTGGCGAATTTTGCATGCGGAAGATCTGTATCTACAAGCTGATGTCTCCTGCATGAGGCTAGCGCTCAACAATGAGGACAGCACTATTTACCAAGTACTGTCTTGCCCAGCGTAAGGACTTTTACTTCTGCTGCACCTGCCTCCAAGAGCATGGTCGCGCATTCTTTAGCAGTGGCCCCAGTCGTAATTATATCATCTATGAGTACTATGGATTTATTGGATACTTTAGCAGGGGATGTTACGCGGAAAGAGCCCTTAACATTAGTCTCTCGTTGCGATAATACGAGATTATGCTGAGATTTCGTATTGATAACTTTCTTCAAGCTTAGTGCGTCTACAGGTAATTTGCAGAGCTTCCCCACAGCATGCGCCAATAGAGATGATTGATTATATTTCCTCAAAAAAAGTCGTGTACGGTGTATTGGCACAGGAACGAGTAGAGACGCAGTTTTCAAGATCTCCCTTCCTGCCTCCGCCATCCAAAGCGCGTATGTATTCAGGAAACACAGGTCATCAAGGAACTTGAAGCGTAAAATCAAGTGCTTACTTACGTCGTCGTATATGAATACAGATCGTGACTCTAATGTATGTCGCTTTAATGTCCTGCACGATGCACATGTCACCGTGTTTCCCGGCAACATAACACCGCAATGTTCGCACATATCGTCGCGCATGAATTTTATGTTTTGCCAGCATACACTGCACAGTACACTAGTGCGCTGAACAACTGCCCTGCAATTGGCGCAAACCAAGGGAAAAAATACTTCTACTAATTTGTGAAAAATGACAGATAGACGAACTCCTGAATTGCAAGACCCCACGACTTTACCGATTGCGCCACGCTGTACCGCTAAGATTGGTTATCATCATCGTCTGACACACTGGAGTTCTTCTTCAAGTGGATATTATAATCCTCCATCCTGAAGGTATGTTGTAATGACATGATAGCGTTGTCGCTAAATCCACTTATGCTGAGCGCAACGCCGCCCAACTGCAAGCCTGTTTCATATGTTTCAGGCACTAAGTAGTGGGCACCAAGCTGTTCGTACAACTCTGCGTTCGTAAGATCCTTTGTTCTGACTGAAATAGTGACATGAGGGAAGGTTTTTGAAACCAGCGATATGATCTTCTTTGCCGTTACCTCATTGTTGATAGCTATCACTATAGCTTTTGCCCGACTTATGCCTAACGATGTTAAATTTTCTAATCTAGTCAAATCCCCAAGGTACACAGGAAATCCCTCCTTCCTACCTGCCGTCACTACACTTGGTTGAATATCACAAGCAATGTAGTTCACATGCTCAGCAGTCAGAACTTTTGCGACTATATGTCCTACGCGTCCAAATCCCACTAAAATCACATGCTGATCCAAATCACTCGTATCAAGGACCAAATCTTTCGTTAAATAAGAGATCTTGTTCCCACCAGAAAGCCTCGAAACCAAAGACCCAACAGAAGCAAGCAATGGAGTAAATGCCATCGTAACAGTAGTAGCCACCATAAGAGTCTGGGCAAGATCGTGGGAAAGTACCCCTTTTTCTGCAGCTAAACCGAACAGTATAAAGGAAAACTCACCCCCCTGAGAAAGCAATAGCCCGGCCTGTATAGCAGCAGCAAGACGAAAACGGAAAAACCTGCATAGTACGCAGATAATGAGTCCCTTCAAAAACATAATAGAGAAAGATAATGCCGCCACTACAGGCAACTTCCTGATAAGAAGCTCTATGTCTATGGACATGCCTACAGTCATGAAAAACAATCCGAGAAGCAGCTTCTTAAAAGGCAGCACAACCTGTTCTACATCGTACCTGTACTCAGTTTCAGCAACAAGCAGCCCAGATACGAAGGCACCCAATGCCATAGACAAATTAAAATTTTCCGTAATAGAAGCAGATCCCAACACTATCAAAAGTGTAGTAGCTATAAACACCTCGTTGCTCTTCATTGACGCTATAGTCCCAAAGAGAGGCCTAAGTAGCAATCTACCAGCAACGAATATGACTGCTAAAGCAACCCCAGCTTTTAAGAATGCGTGCAACAAAGCGGCAGTAAGACTATGAGAGCCGCCACCCGCAAGCAATGGCAATAGCACTATAAGGGGTACAACAGCAAAATCCTGCATTAGCAGGATCGCTATGGATAGACGCCCCACCTGTGAAGCCTGCATACCCTTTTCTTGCAACACCTGTAAGACTATGGCAGTAGAAGATAATGCGAGGGCGCCACCTATCACAACAGAACTTTCCGACCCCACTCCTAACATTCTCGATATGCACCAAATCAGCACCGCAGTAACTATGACCTGTAGCGTGCCGAAACCGAACACGTGCATACGCATAGCGGATAATCGCTCAAAAGTCAGCTCCAGCCCAATTAGGAACAACAGGAACACCACTCCGAACTCGGCTATGCTATTTATGATTGCTGACGACTCCACTAGGCCAAATCCGTGAGGGCCTATCGCAGTGCCAGCCACGAAATAACCTAGTACGGGACTTATGCGTAATTTCCAAAATACAACTACAACGACCACAGCAGCCGACAGTAGAATTATTACATCCAGTAAATAGCCAGCATGATGCATATAACTATCTCAATTTCTAACGGTATCGTTGCGCCACTTTATTGAACACCCAATACTGGGTACCTGATTCTCTGGTATCCCACCTGTCTCGGAGATGAACCTAACCGCATGGTACAACTCGCTGTACCCCCTCTCCGAATCACCATCATTCGTCGGCTTGTCGAACCTGCCACGATATTTTAACTGCGAGCTACTATCAAAACAAAAAAAGTCCGGAGTGCACACAGCCCCGTAACTGCGAGCAACATCTTGTGACTCATCGATTAGGTAGGGAAACGACAGTGAGTGCTTTGTGGCAAATACTACCATGTTGTCGTAAGAGTCTTCAGGATAAGACGACGTATCATTAGGCATAATAGCAACAGCGCGTACGTCATGCGACTCAACGAGCTCAGTGACGTGCTTAACTAGCCGCCCAATGATGGCTTTAACGTAGGGACAGTGATTGCATATAAACATCACTAGCAAGGCCTTCCCACCAGTGAAGTCAGCAAGACCATAGTAACTTCCATCAACAGATTTCAAATAGAAATCGCGGGCGCAAAAACCCTTGTCTAAGGCTGGTGTGCTAAGAGCTACCACTTGCCATATTCCCCCAACGTGTCAAAACTTGCCTAATTCTATGCCCCAGAGCAGGCAAAAGTCAAACAGTTTTGGTGATTTTGCATGCCGCCAAAGACTAGCACAGCGTGTTAGAGAAACAAGGGAATACTAGCGAAAAGGTTTTACTGTTGCCATGATAACCATGCAGACTACGGCAACCGTCACTGCCTCATTCAAGACCTTAAAGAACACCGCAGAACGCGTACACGTGCCCAGAGAAAGCTTCCGCCTGTAAAACAAGAACAGACAATGAAGTGACAACATAAGGACTATGAATACGGCCTTTATCTGAAACCAGATAAACAAATACGCCTTCCCAGAAATGGCGAGGAGGAGACCAAGCGTTACAGCAGACACCATGGATGGGTTCATTATATATGTGAGTAGCCTGTACTCCATTAGAGAAAGCAATGTGCTGCTTTCAGAACCTTTGGGAACTCCGGCATGATACACGTACAGCCTAGGCAAGTACAGCATACCCGCTACCCACATCATAACTGAGATAATGTGAAACGCCAAAATCCACCTACGGCAAGCAAGAACCCATAGGAACAAAGAATCCATCACGACTTTGATTCATCATAACCGTTTTGTAATGCTACTATGTCGCAACGTTCGTGTGCAATAAAAATGTTGTACACAAAGCACATATTACAAACCAGAACGAGAGTTGCATGCTGCACATACATGCCTAAACACTTATGGGATGCCGCTGAAAAGTCCTGAATGCGCACACCTAAAATTTGTAATTACATACTTGCCGCACCGAAGACACTATGTCGTCAACCTGAGGCAAAGCCATGCGCTCCAAATTCTCAGCGTAGGGCAAAGGAATGTCCTTTCCTGTCACACGAAACACAGGGGAGTCCAAATCATCAAATGCCAACTCATTTATAAGTGCAGTAATTTCTGCTCCTATGCCGGCATATGGCCAACCCTCTTCGACAATTACTACTCGATTTGTCTTGCGAACAGACTGTAGTATGGTTTCCGTATCCAGTGGGCGCAAAGTGCGCAAATCTATCACTTCTACATCTATGGCATCATTAGAAAGTATACCTGCAGCTTCCAACGCGTACCGTAACTGCAAGGAAAACGATATGATAGTCGCGTCTTTGCCCTGTTTTACAACCGAAGCCTTACCTATTTCTACAAGATAGTCGCTGCCCAACACTTCAGGAGTTACTTCGTGCTTGTGTCCATAAACAATTTCGTTCTCTAGGAAGATTACTGGGTTTGGATCACGTATAGCGGACTTCATCAGGCCCTTATAGTCTGCAGCAAAGTATGGCGCTATAACCTTCAGTCCCGGAATATGAGAATACCATGATGCATAACACTGAGAATGCTGTGCAGCCACGCCCGCAGCCGCTCCATTCGGGCCACGAAACACTATTGGGCAACTCATCTGGCCGCCTGACATGTAGTTCGTCTTGGCAGCTGAATTTACAATTTGGTCCATAGCTTGCATAGAGAAATTAAAACTCATAAACTCCACTATGGGCCTCAATCCGGAAAATGCAGCGCCTACAGCTAATCCAGCGAACCCGTGCTCACTAATAGGTGTGTCTACTACGCGCCTGGGACCATACTTCTGTAGTAAACCCTGAGTTATCTTGTACGCCCCCTGGTATTCCCCAACTTCCTCTCCGATTAGGAAAACATCGGGATCTCGCAGCATTTCCTCGTCAATAGCAGAACACAACGCCTCCCTTACGGTCATCAATTCCATACGTTTTACGACCAAAAGTAAAAAACTGCACCGCTAATGTTATTTCAAAAGGTACATTAGCGCAAATATATTCATCCTAGCGCGCAGTGCGTCTCTCAGCTGTTTGTGGTTCACACTTAACCTCGCTCAGTAAAGCACTTTGCGGGTTATCAGGATCAACTGGTACGTCATTACCAGCCTGAGCCAGCGCTACTGTAGGAGGCTTAAGCAAGTAAAACTCGCAGAACGCTGTCGTTGCGATAATAAGAATGACGGACATCAATAAGAAAACAGCAACTGTAGCATCACACTGATAAGCTGGCACTGATAAAGAGCACGCTCTCCTTAGTGCAAATACGTACGCAGGAATAACAGCAGCAAGCACAAATGAAACTCCTATTAACACTACAAGAGTGGCAGGGATTGTGAATTCCTGTGTTCTGTGTCCGAGATAAGATACTCTAGACCTGCGCACTGAGGGGTTCTTCATCAGCATTCCGTTCATACCGGATGCAGCGGATCTTTCGTGCGCGTAGTGAGGAGATGTCGATAGAGTGTCAGGTGTTACAGGAGCAACATCATTGGATATTTTCAGCTTTGTTTCAGTCTGCTTCGGCACTTTTGTAGGAGGACATGCTGTTTTGCTGCCGTCCGCCCCTTGTTGCATTGCCGCTCCAACATCGTAATTAAACCTATGCGGTGATGTTTTAGACCTGTACATCAGGCCTTCTATAGATATTCTAGGCACACAAGCAACAGATCTGGCGTGCGTGGAGTGAAAAGGTGCCCGTAGAGTGTTAGGCGCGACAGGAGACGAAGAAACATCATTGGATATCTTCAGCTTTGTTTCAGTCTGCTTCGGCGCTTCAGCAGGAGAATGTGTAGGTTTCTTGATTTTTGCTCCCGCAACTCTTTCCGTCACCGTCCTCACATCGGGACTCAACCTAGTCTGCAATACCTCAGACTTCTGTAGTGAGAGATTTTCTATTGATACTTTAGGAACATCAGTAGCAGCTGCTGCTATGCATACAGAACGAGAAGGTATTGGTAAAGTGTTGGGTCTGACTGGGGATGGAGAGTTAGCACCAGAAATTTTTTGCTTCTCTTCGATCAGCTTCTCTTCAGTAGGAGTAAATGCCAATTTTTTTGTGCCTGAGCGTGATTTCCGTCTTACAGAAGCAACAGGAATAAATCTCCCGCCCTCTGCTGTATACATGCGTATAGCTTCAACAGTATCGAAACTCACTTTTTTTTGACGATCTCTGGAGGTGTAACGTTTTGGTATTGCTCCACTTTCAGGCAAAGGTGCCGGATATTCAGAAGCTAAAGACTCATCCCCAACATCTGTTGTAGGAGATGAATGCTCTTCTCTAGTGTCAGTATCGCAGGCAACAGGTGGCTCAAAATATTCCGCCACAGAGACATTAACTGCTTCTGGCTTTAGCAGAGGGGCTGTGGCAAGGCTGCTGCTATAGTCTCGTGTGCTATATGATACAGAAGCAGAATTGTCCTGGGAAATAGGAGATTGCCTCGAAAAAGCTATGGCGGACAGTAACTGAGGATGACACTCCTGCGTGACAATACGAACTTTCACTTTGTTTTCCACAAGGTACTCATCAATGCGTGGCTGTACTTTGCTGTCCTTTAATAGCGTATTAAACTGAGACCTAAAATTTTCGTCTGCTCCCGAAAATAGCTTACGTAAAGTTAATGCAAGTTCACTAACTCCAGGCTCAGCAGAGGCCTTGCTAGCACTCTGTGTGTGCCCACCAATGACATTCTCTAATGCTTCATCACACAACATGGACTTGGACCCAGAATGCTTATAGAGAAAGGAGTCAGAAAATCTAGGAGGTGTACCTACGTCAAGCACATGTATTACCTCAATAGGCTCTTGATCTATGATTTTCTCGAAACTCACGTACACCATTACACGTGCGTTGCTGCCGATGAGTTTTTCGCACGCAGATACCAGCAAAGTTAGATAAGCACTCAATTGTTTCGAGGATGAAGCAGGAGAGTCTTTAGGGCGGATAGGATTAAAAATAACGTCCAGTAGAGTGCAGTTGCTTTCCTCATTAGGCACGCTCTCGAAGGCAAAATTACGGGATGTAAGTGCTTTGAGCAAAAGAGGAGAAGAACACTCCATAGGTTGAAACTGAGAACAAGCATAAGGAAGCACTTGCGGTATTAGTGAGTGCTCTACAGTTGGTTTCTGAAAGTCTATCTCATGCAGTGATAACATGCCACAGTATATGTGGTTTGACGAAAGGAAGAAGGTATCTTTGGTTATATCCTCTGCCTTACGACCGGATACAAACATGTACCCACGCATTTCAACCTTACGTGCCTTCTTCTTTCCCCCACCCATGTTCCTGACAACGCCACATGCTACTCCCAAATTGTAGGGAGCCAGCGTCATGCCGAAGTCATCGCTTCTACGTGACAAAATGCTGCGGTATATTGGGAAAAATTGCATAGCTTGTGACATTGTCACTATAGCCTTAGCTTTGCTTTTCTCTTGCTCCGAAAATAACTTGATATTTTCACGCGTAAACAGTTCACCCGACACCGAAATATTTAGCGTCACCTTACGTGCATCTAAATATTGCTGCAGAACCTTCTGTATGATTACCCCTCCAGTTACAAGATAAAGGTCTATACGACGTTCCGGGCTGGCAATAGCCCTGTGCTGGAAAAAGTCTGATAAATCTACCTCGCCACGATCTGCACCCTTGTCAAGTTCCCAGGAAACCTTCACCAGGTTCTGCAAATCCATGCCTTTGTCCTCCGCATAAATTAGCGCCTGTAAAAGAAAAACAGGTAAGGCATAAGCGTTGCAGAAGCTCGATAAAAGCAATGCGCTTCGCATCCTGAATTCGTTAAACTCCTCATTAGGAAGAGCCTGCACAGTGCTCGTGATACGCATGCCAGGAGTTTCTGTGCCAGGGAAATTCTGAACAGTGCTATCCATTGAAAATGTCGGCCTGGTGCGCATTGGACCCTCAAGAGGACAAGAACGTGGGCTCTCACTAAGTAAGATATGCAACAGTGAAGAGACCTCTGGTGTAGCGTGCCTAGAACTGATCCAGTTCTTCAACCTTACTATAGAAGACTCATTAGCAGAGTTTTCGTCATTCATATTATTGATACCACCATGGATTGTTATGGATTAACTTAGGCCTTAGCACAGGTCTTGGCACGGAAAGCGGGACTTGATTAACACTTTCGCGCATGTCTACCTGGAACAATCTAGTTAAAATCTTAACCATTAATATACAACATAGTGTCACCAAAAGCAATCAGGCACAAGATAAAAAATAACTACAAGAAGGAGAAGATACAGAGCATCGAAAATGCCCGAAAGAAGACTCGAACTTCCACGACCAGAGGTCACTAGCACCTGAAGCTAGCGCGTCTACCAATTCCGCCATTCGGACGCATACTTAAATTCGGACACTTTAGCTGAGATACACCCAGTTTATCTAATTCATAAGTTGATTATTAAGTGTCACAAAGTATATTGGTGCAGTGTATACACAAAAAAGCCGTAATGGAAGAATTAGATACAGAGGAAACTCCTTTCCCCCAAGTTAGTGAGGAGGAATTGTGTGAAATCACAAAGAACACGTTACATAAGGCAGACGGTGGGGAGTTGTTTCTGGAGTTTTGTAATACAGAATCTGTGAGTATAGAGAACGGCATAATAAAGAATGCGGATTTTTCCCTTCGCAAAGGGTTTGGATTTAGAGCATTTTCTGAAGATGTAACTTTTATAGTATGTTCATCGAAGATAAACCTAGAGGAAGTGCAGAAAGCTGCATCTATTGTGAAGCAGTCGATCACATGTGCAAATAATAATAAAGCTGTAAATGTCGTAGATCTCTGTGTTACGCCTGATAGCAAAGTTCTTTACCCAAAGGATAACCCAGTCAGTGAGGTCTCATTTAAGAAAAAGGTCGGCATTTTACAAGATATTGATGCGTATATTAGGGGAGCCAATAAACATGTGGTGCAAGTAAAGGCATCCATAAGTACGCAGTGGCAAGTTGTGAAGATTATAAAGGGTGATGGAAAATGCGTAGGGGAC
The DNA here is from genome assembly GCF_036903315.1 of Anaplasma bovis. Lineage (NCBI taxonomy): Bacteria > Pseudomonadati > Pseudomonadota > Alphaproteobacteria > Rickettsiales > Anaplasmataceae > Anaplasma > Anaplasma bovis. The sequence continues at coordinate 36,267 of NZ_JAWLNY010000001.1, forward strand.
ACTAGGCCTTTGGTCAGATTAGATGTGCATGTCCTTGTAGAAAAAGGAGGAAGAAAGGAGCATGGCAGAGCGGGTGGAGGCGGCAGAGTTAATTGTTTTGAAGTAGTAAGGGAAGATAAGTGGAAGAATCTTGCGGACGAAGCCTTGAGGCAATCTCTTGTAAACATGGAGGCTAGGGCAGCTCCAGCAGGGGAAATAACAGTAGTTCTAGGGCCTGGATTTCCTGGCGTTCTTCTACATGAAGCTGTTGGACACGGTCTAGAAAGTGATTTCAATAGAAAAAAAGTTTCGGCGTTTTCTGAGGCTATTGGCACACGAGTTGCATCGAAGGGAATCACTGTTGTTGATGATGGCACGTTGCATGGCATGAGGGGATCTCTCAATATTGATGATGAAGGCACAAGCTCAAAGTACAACGTACTTATAGAGGATGGTATATTGGTGTCATACATGCATGATAATATGAATTCCAGATTGATGGGAATGTCTTCTACGGGCAATGGAAGGCGCGAAAGTTACCGTGATGTAGTTATTCCGAGAATGACGAACACGTATATGTTAGCTGGAACACATACGCCAGAAGAAATCATATCTAGTGTCAAAAGAGGTGTATATGCAGCGGATTTTTCGGGAGGACAAGTTGATATCACTTCGGGAAAGTTTGTATTTTCAGCCTCAGAGAGCTACATGATAGAAAACGGGAAAATGAGCTTCCCTATCAGAGGGGCTACGCTCATAGGAAGTGGACCAGATGTTTTACAGAAAGTGTCTATGGTGGGCAATGATTTGGCCCTAGATAGTGGCGTTGGTACATGCTCGAAAAATGGGCAGAGTATACCAGTTTGCGTTGGGCAGCCTACACTCAAAATAGACAGCATTACGGTTGGGGGAACGGAGATGTGACGCCCTGGGGTATTACCTGTTGACCCTAAAATGTATTATATCTCCATCTTGTACTATGTAGTCTTTACCTTCAAACCTGACCTTCCCAGCCTCCTTGCACCCAGACTCTCCTGAATAATTGATATAGTCAGCAAAGCTTATTGTTTCTGCCTTGATGAAACCTTTTTCAAAGTCTGTATGAATAACTCCGGCTGCCTTATATGCCGGAGTATTGGTTAATATTGGCCACGCACGAGCTTCATTCGGACCTATAGTAAAGAAAGTTATTAAATTCAACAACTTGTAAATGGTCCGTACTGCTATATCTATACCGGACTCCTTTAGACCCACTTCCTCCAAGAAAGCACTCCGTTCTTCTTCTGTATCTAGCGCCAATATATCTGCTTCAAGTTTTGCAGAGAGAGTACAATGGCACGCATCGTGTTTTGAGGCCATTTCTTGTACTGATGCAGAAAGTTTATTGCCTGTTGAAGCATTTATGTCCTCAACATTGCAAACGTACATTACTGGTTTTCCGGATAATAGGTGTAACTGCTTCAATATACCTTGATCAATGTCCTCATTTTTATGCAAGCTTCGCACTGGTTTGCCGCCTTCTAGCGTTTCCAAAACCTTTATTAAGGTATCCAACTTGCTTTGAGTCTCCTTTCGAGATTTCACTGCCTTTTCAGTGGTTATAATCTGTCGTTTTACGCTTTCCATATCAGCCAGCATGAGTTCCATTTCCACTATTTCAGCATCATGCACAGGGTCTACTGTCTGATTTACATGACTTATGTCACCGTCCTCGAAGCAACGAAGTACGTGCATTATCGCATCAACTTCTCTTATGTGTCCCAGAAACTTGTTTCCCAGTCCCTCACCGCTGCTAGCACCTTTTACTAATCCTGCAATATCCACGAACTCTATACTGCTGAAGATCACCTTCTGGGAATTGGCCATAGAGGCCAAGGTTTTTAGCCTATTATCTCGCACAAAAGTTGTGCCAACATTAGGTTCAATTGTACAAAATGGATAATTTGCCACCTCAGCAGCCGCACTGCGTGTTAGTGCGTTGAACAAGGTAGATTTCCCCACATTGGGTAAGCCTACTATTCCAAAATTCAGTCCCATCTAGTAGATACATGTGAAACAACAAAGTTCCTGATTCTAACACTTAAAAACACATAGCGATACCACATTATGTACCGGATAATTATCTAAGCGGTATCAACGTGTGACAGAATGTGAAACTTGTTGACACAAGGCCACCGCGTGTGCTGCTATACCCTCTTCTCTTCCTATGAAACCCAACTTTTCAGAGGTCACTGCCTTAATATTGGTGCGCGATATATCTAGTTGCAATAGATCTGCGAGAAACTGCTTCATTATAGGGACGTGTGGGGTTATTTTCGGAAACTCACACACTAACACTATATCGAAATTCAACACTTTATATCCTAGCTCGAGTACTTTTTTATGTGCGTGTAGCAAAAAGTGGGACGAATTTGCATTCTTCCACTCCGGATCGAGATCGGAGAAGTGCTTACCTATACCGTCTTCTCCAATGCATCCTAGCAGTGCATCTACCAGGGCATGAATTCCCACATCTCCATCCGAGTGAGCCCGTATTCTTTTGGTATGGGGTACTTTTACACCGCATATAGTTAGGTATGCATCAGAGCATACTTCTGGATAGAAGCTATGTACATCATATCCTATTCCTACTCTGAAGGGCATTAACAACAACTGGGACACTACCGCGAAGTGTAACTCATGCTAAAGCCATCCTCAATGTGTTTCTGCAACAAATGCAGTTTCCGAAGAGGCATTTACAAGCTCCATGCGAGATAAATAGTGCATTGCTCTTATAAGGTCATTCTGGGTTGTTATTTTGATGTTATCAACGTTGCCGCGCATAGTCGCTACTCGTAAGTTGCAATGCAAGGCTAGAGTGGAGTCATCTGTGAAGGGTTTCTCTGGTGTGAGGCTATAAGTTTTTTCGTGGCAATCCAGTATGTCCTTATACCTGAAGATTTGGGGGGTCTGAATTATGCAGGTACTCTCTCTTGGTATTGCGTTGGCAATGACATTATTCTTTATCACACCTACAGTTTCCGACAGTGGCATGACTGGGACAACTCCTACAGCATCAATCATGTGAGAGAATATTGCGTCCCTGGTAAAGATGTCAGCGAAGGGTCTGCATGCATCGTGGATGATTACAAATTCAGGATTAATGCCCTTGAGGCTTTGCAATCCAAGTCTCACTGAATCCTGCCTACGTGTTCCTCCAAAAGTTGGCTCTCTCAGTAACTGTCTAACATTTTTTGGCAGAGAAAGTACGGTATCCCTGTAGAAAGAGCTATGGTCTGGCTTTATAACAACTTGGATAGGGCAGTTATAAGGAGAAATCACACGTGTGAGCGTATGATGCAACAAGGAATACCCCCCTATGTTATTGTACTGCTTTGGCACGCACGAGCTTTCCATTCTTGTGCCATCACCGGCCGCAACAACTAAGGCGGTGAAAATGGGTATTGTCATATCTTCAACATATTACTATTATAAAGGGTTAAAATATTTACCTTTCTCTAGACTTGGCACTTACACTGACAGCAAGTTTATATACCATGACGCTGTAGTTTTGAGCCAGAACAAAACTAAGGGGGTAAAGAAAGTTATAGACTCTTAGTAAACTTTTTCTCGCTAGATCAATGGAGGGAGGAAGGGATGATTGCTGCTCGAATAATTTTGTATGTCACCCTGTGTGTAGTAGCTAAAGACGTTATGTCCGGCAATGATAGCAAGGTTACGGGTTCGTATTGTGAGATGAGGTAATTTATGGACGACGATGAAAGACTACCGCGCGCAGAAAGCCAACAGCAAGCACATGAGTGTTCAACAACTGAAGAAAGACAAAGGGTTCTTCCTGAGGACGAGGAAGAAGTAAGTATAGAGGGGGAAGCTCAGACTAATTATCGTGAACCCTCAATAATTGAGGATCCTGAAGAAGGAAGTACCTCTACTGAAGAAGAAGAGTCTATAGCTTCAAGTGCCATACGGGAAGCTGATTGTGAATTCGTAGAGCTTGCAGATCGTATAGGAAAGTTTTGCAGGATACAAGAGGCGCTAGGAGAGCATTTTGGCACGCCACAAAGGAATAAGTTCAGTGTAGTAACTGAATATGTACTAAGTGCAATGGCTTGTGCAGCGGTTATAGCGGCCACCGCCATAGTTTTAGGACGTAATGTAGATGCATTACGTAGACGCTTACCGAAAATCTTTGATACACCAACTATTCAGGGAATAGTACTTACAACATTATTAGTAGCCATAGCGCTGGGAATCATTGCTGGTGTGGGTTTGATTGTATTGAGAAATGCAGAAAGGGAAAGAAAGAGTAAGCTATTGCATTGGTTGCTAGAAGATGCAATGCACCGCGTAAATACCATGTCTGGCATAGATAAGAGAGTGCTTTCCGTATACACAAACATCCAAAGGGTCCAACATGACCTAGATAGAAGGGTTAGCTTTTTGGAAAATAGGGAATATGAACAGGACAGTGCCATTAATGATGTTGAAGATATGCAAAGGTACTACCGGGAGAGAATGGGAATGCTTGATGCAAGTTTTGCAAAACATTTGACGCAATTCAATCAACACGTAAGAGATATTGCCGGTCAGTTGGAGAGACTATTGCAAGCCACTGTGGATGAAACAAAAAGCACTGTAGGCGCGCTTGAAGAGCGCATTAACTCCAATGAGCTGGGCTATAAGCGATCGCATGAGGAAGTAATGAAGCGCTCCAGCACGCACTTAGATATGATACGTAATGCACTCTCAGATGCACTAGAGAAAATTAATGCAGGCTGCGAAGCTATGCAAACGCACGCTGCTCATACAAATTCTAACGTGGAAGCTATTTTGAGGAGTAACCTATCTGATGCAAAAACACTTATGGAAGATGTGATAAAACGCAGATGCGAGAACATGGAAACTATTTCGTACATGCTTAGTAATAGACATGCAGCAGCAGCTGCAGCGTGTATAACACTGTATGATATGTGTGAAAATATGAAGAAGGTCAAAAATTACCATGTTGCCCATAAGTATGATGGCATAAAGAAAAAGTTGGCATACAGCGGGTCACCAAGTGTGGCGCTGATGGACTTTTTCAATGCGCACTTAGTCAATGAAACAATAGTTATCTTATACGATAACCTGGCTACTGAACTTAGAAGTATAAGCTCCGTAGTGCCAGAATTGAAGGAGGCAATGAGTACGCGCACATATCTGGAACAACACGGTGAAAAATGCAGAAATGTTATTGCGAATTGTTGTAAAAAACTGCTTGGTTCCAGCGGTATACTCAATAAGAAAAAATACAGCGCAATGAAAACTAAGCTGGCAACGATCATGACCTTGCAGTTTCCTGAAGCACCAGAAACTGATGAGGCAATAAACGCCATAAAGGCTTGCGTCCCTTCACTAATGGTTTTTTCTCACGTACTGCAAATTGCGGAAAATATCGCACAGATGCATGAATCTTCTCAGGATATGTACGAAGGATTTTCTAGTGTGCAGTGCAATCTTGAGCAGGTATCTGCATTTTTGCAAACGCAGCAAACGGTTGGGTCAAATATTGAACTGACGGCAGAGGTAGAGCCCGTAAGGGGAGATACAGAAAGAGAAGCAACACAGGAGATATAGCGCGAGCTGCGTCGATAGACACTATTGAGTTGGTGATAAAGGTACAGAGGAGGATAGATTTTGCTTCCACACAAGTAACCTATCAGCGATGTCAGCGTCGAATAGCCCCAGTATAGATGCAGCCATGATAGCTGCATTGCCAGCTCCTGGCTCGCCTATAGCCATGGTAGCAACTGGAGTGCCTTTTGGCATTTGTGATATGGAAAGCAAACTATCCATACCGTCAAGACACTTTCCAGGTATGGGCACGCCAATAACAGGTATAGTTGTTAGGGAAGCAACCATACCAGGTAGGTGAGCAGCACCTCCTGCACCAGCAATAATAACTTTTATTCCTCGAGTGTTGGCAGATTTGGCAAAATCGTACAAACGTTCTGGAGTCCTATGTGCAGAAACTACCATTACCTCATGTTTTATAGAAAGCTCATCCAGAATTGCTGTTGCAGCGCTCATAACCGGAAAGTCTGACTTACTTCCCATTATAACTGATACGCGGAGTGCTTTGTCTGAGTGTTCCATTTCTTATTCCATTAGTGCCGATTCTATAGCGGTGAGCAGCGCTCCTGTACTCGTTATACCAGTTACCGGTGGATTCCTACCACCCAACACGGCCACAAACGGTATTTTCCCGTTGAAATATACGCCCTTACCTGTCAATGCATAAGCTAATTTGCCGTGATACTCAGGAGAAATTCTATACGGTGTGAAATTTACTGTGGAAAGATCCAGCAGAAAGGAAATCAACTTACTTCTGTTAGTATCTAGGGATATGATCACGGGGTTTACATCCTTGTACTTGCTTATAATCTTGACGATCTTCGGCATTTTTTCTACGCAATTGCTACACCATGAGGTATACAGCACTAAAAGTGTGGGAGAAGAGCCGATTGTTGAGACAACTTTATATAGTGACTCGTCTGAATCCATTTCGTGGATTCTTATATCTGATTTCTCCAGATCTTGTTCTGAATTGTCTATACTACCTATAAGAGCGAAAGAAGCTACTGCCAAGATACAGAAAATGGCTATGAAATATTTGTTGTACAACGCTTTTAAGGCCATAAGCATTCTCGGTACCGATATATATGATGCAATTATGGATGTGCATTGAGTAACTCACAAGATTTTTTGTAAGCTTCCCTTTAATATGCTAGCGGTACACACACAAAAGATAGAAACGCTGACAAATATCGTTAAGTGTAGATGCGCTCAATACGTGTTGACGCAGGTAGCGTTTCAGTGTTAGTACTTGCCCAAGAAGCACCGGAGATACAGACTTGATACTTTGGTGTGATTGGGTAGACTGTACTGGTTGGCGCGCTGAGTGGGGTATTTATGGTTAAAACACTTACAAAAGCTGGATTAGCCTGCAAGATAAACAGGGAGATAGGGTTGTCTAGGGAAGATGCGCTTGTAATTGTAGGCGAAATATTGGATGAGATGGAGTCTGCGTTAGTGAAGTCTGGTATACTGAAAATATCTTCTTTTGGAATTTTCAAAGTGCTAAGAAAGAAAGAGAGGATTGGTAGAAATCCAAAGACTTTAGAGAAATTTGTTGTAGCCGAACACAGTACGGTCACTTTTTGCCCGTCTGTTACCGTAAAAAAGATGATAAATAGAGAAGAGCTATAATGCGTGACTCCCAGTATTCTGACTCTCTGGAATGCAAGGATAAGATGTTCTACACGATAGGGGATGTTGCCGCTACCGTGGGGGTCAAGCAGTACGTGTTGAGGTTCTGGGAAAGTAAATTTCCTCAAATAAACCCTGTCAAACGAAGAGGTAGGAGGCTGTACAGCAAGAAGGACATAGAAGTAATCTTCCATATTAAGCACATGCTGTACGACATGGGATACACAATAAAAGGCGCTAAATTGGCTTTGCGCGACGCCAACAGAGAGTTACCCGAGCAGAGTACAAAATCGGAGAGCGTTCTGTCGGATTTGATTGGCGGTATGGTGGAAATTCGTGATATGATTGCCGAGAAACTGGGTGACGGAATGTAGCGCAGCCAGGTTAGCGCGTCAGTCTGGGGGACTGGAGGTCATGGGTTCGAATCCCGTCATTCCGACCAGGTGGGATGGTAAGCCACTTGCTGCCGCTTACCACGGCCCAGGAAAAATTCACCATTCCATAGGCCGCAGTAGCGTATTATTCATTAAGCGCTGTGGAGGACTACCACAAGAACAGACTGTCGTACAGAGCGTCTAAATGAATGTCGTCATCGAGGGCTTCTGTTTCATCCTTATTGTCTTCAGTTTTAGCATCTTCGCCCTTCTTCACCTCATCAGATGCACTAATGTCTGGTGCAGGAAGATCATACTGCGCTGAAACGTTATCAGTGTACTCGTCTGCGTTTGCTGGCTTATCAGTTATGTCTGGAGCAGGAAGATCATACTGCGCTGAAACGTTATCAGTGTGAGCGTCTGCATTTGCTGGCTTATCAGTTATGTCTGGAGCAGGAAGATCATACTGCGCTGCTTTGTCTGCAGTTTCATCCGAAGCACTTGGATTAAAATCGGAAAGTGTTATCAGATCATGAAAAGCCGCATCTGCAGCTGAAGAGTCTGCAATAGTGATACTTGGAGCTTCAGGATCTACGAAACTGTTAGCTACAGGTGCTGATTCGCCATCAACTTCTTGTGGCTCATCAAAAATGCCTAAGGCAGCATCGGCAAGAGTCATCAGGCCACGAAAAGCAACATCTGCCACGTCATCTGCTATATCAACTGCAGCGGTGGGTTTGAAAGCTTCAGGATCCACAAAACTGTTAGCCACAGAAGTTGGTTCGCCATCAACTTCTTTTGGCTCATCAAAAATGCCTAGAGCAGCATCGGTAAGAGTCATCAGACCGCGAAAAGCAACATCTGCCACGTCATCTGCTATATCATCTGCAGTGGTGGGGTTGGGAGCTTCAGGATCTACGAACTTGTTGGTTACAGGGGTTGGTTCGTTATCAACTTCTTGTGGCTCATCTTGCGGTTCGGAAACTTGAGAATCGGTACTCACTACTTTTGTGTCAAATATCTTTGTAATTTCATCCATCAGACGTGTTTCTTCCTCTGCAGAAGGAGCTTTTATCACAACTGAGGCTTTCATAAAATTTTCCAAGAAATCTACATGAATTTTGTTTACATAAGATTGCGGGAAATTAGCGTAAAAAGACTCGTCATACTTAATAAAGCTAACATTTCGAAGATCTTCGTCCTGATGCATTGTACTGAACTGAGCGAGCAAATTTCCGTTATCTATTGAGAAAGTGTCGTTATCAAACCTAATGTCAGTATCAAAATCAAGATTTGATGCAGTAATAACAGCGGTAAGGCTATCGTGGTGGTCATTGTGCTGGTCGTTGTAATCAAACATAGGTTGCTCCATAATACGTTGCAAAATGGTCTTTTACTTGCAGAACAATAGGTGCGGCAAGGTGTCACAGAGGAGCGCAAACCGCAGGGACAACACCCCTCCCTCTCTCGCGATGCCTAGCCTTAGGCACCACGCTACCTATAAGTTAGAGAATCTGTATACCAATATTCTTAATGAAGAATATCTATACCAATGTTCGGGCTTACCATATCTACTAAAGTCAATGCGTGCTCGGGAGTGAGATAAAAGTGTGCCGTCATGTAATTATCTTCGAAGTCCAAGTTGAGGCTTTCTAGTGAAGATCCCTGCAGTTCACCAAGGGATTCTTGGCCATGCAGTACGGTTAGGCACTGGCAGCACTGATGTTCTTCTTCCATTAATGGCTCAGGTTTACAGCCCATATGACTCCTGAACAACATTCCGTTGTTGTCTTCGATGGTTATGTACCCATCATCTACATCCAAGTGTTCTAAGATGTTGTTACTACTAACTTGAACACTTACACGGACCTTGTCATAATTTGTCATTGCGTTATGCCTATAAAACCGAAATCGCTGGAGTATAAAGTTCGTAGTATTAACTTTAGATTAACATACGATAGAAAAGGTTAACGCAATTGTGATACATCCATACGGTTTGTTATTACACAGCAAATCCTAAATTCTGCTAAGCTGGAACATACAAATTGCGAATACCGCATTATTATGCTAGAAGTGATCCGGACGGATGGCCGAGCGGTTTAAGGCACCAGTCTTGAAAACTGACGTACGTTAACGCGTACCGTGGGTTCGAATCCCACTCCGTCCGCGCATCCAAGGTGTCGTCTCCTAGGTCAGCCCTATAATCTTTCTTATCTCCTTTATATTAGCACTTGCAATCTCACGGGCAGCGTCACGCCCTTCTGAAAGAATGCTAGAAATATATGACTTCTCAGAAGATAACTCTTTTATTCTAGATCTTATGGGGGCAATTTCTTTTATCAATAAATCCGACAGTGCAGTTTTAAATTCACTTATAGTACTCGTTTCGAATTGTTTGCACACTGTTTCTGGATCCGAAGCCGATAACGAGGCAAATATGTTAACTAAGTTATTTAACTCGGGTCTTTCCAACAGTTCTTCAAAATTGAAGCCTATTATGCTATCTGTAGTAGCTTTTCTAATTTTCTTCACTATTAAATCGTCTGAGTCATCTAAATTTATCCTGGAAAAATCAGACGGATCAGATTTACTCATTTTTTTCTGTGCGTTTTTCAGACTCATCACCCTTGAAGTTGTATCGAAGGGTTGCACTACTGGTGCACGAAAATACTCAACATTATAAGCCGCATTAAAGGCTTTAGCTATAGCTTGCGCTAATTCAACATGCTGTTTCTGATCATTTCCCACGGGAACGGTATCGGCGTGATATAGCAAAATGTCTGCAGCCATGAGTACTGGGTAGCAGTACAGTCCCATAGAAGCCGACTTTTCACTCATCTTGTCCTTAAACTGCGTCATTCTATTCAGCCATCCTACGGAAGTAAGACAGCCCAGTATCCAGCACAGCTCTGTATGCTCAGGTATGTCGGATTGTAAAAACAACGTAGCTTTTGCAGGCTCTAAGCCGCAGGCTATGTAATTCGCTAATAAATTTTCAGATCTACTACGTAAGGACTCACCAGCTTCAGGACGAAAAGACGTTAGTGCGTGAAGATCCACTATGCAAAATAGGCACTGTCCGGTCTGTTGAAGGGCAACCCATCTGCGTACAGCACCAAGATAGTTACCTAAATGTAGCGAAGCATTGCTTGGTTGTGCAGCAGAAAATATAACCACGACGTTATCACGAATCTGACTGCTTAGAAACAACTACAGACGCCGGCCTAAGAACCTTTCCGTGCAGCATATATCCAATCTGTATTACTTCCAATACCGTGCCCGCAGGCTTACTGTTATCAACAACCTGAGTTACTGCTGCATGAAACCTTGCATCAAAAACTTCGCCTATGGGTTCGACCCTTGTTACGCCGTGTTTTTCTAGCGTTGCAACTAAGCCATCCCATGTCATCTTAACACCAGCATGCACAGCATCTTCGGGATTCAAGTTCTTTATAGAGGCCTCAAGGTTATCGCAAGAGGAAACCAAGTCGCGCGCAAAGCCCGAAATGGAAAAGACCTTTGCATCTGAGATTTCCTTTTGCATTAGCCGCTCTAGATTTTTGCTGTCTGCTACTGCTAAGCGCAGCTGGTTTTTCAAGCGCTCAACTTCCGCTTTGGCTTTTTCCAGCTCCTCGAGATTTGAAGCAATTTTACTGTGAGTTCTTCCCAAGCCTGCGGTGAATTTTCCACCACCTTCTAAGGATTTCTTTTTAGCGTCAGAAGCACCAGAACCCTCACTCTTGACACCACAGTCTCGCATACTACCTTCTTCTGTAGGAGAACCACCAGACTTGTGTGGGGCCCCGTGTTTTTCTTCCACCATAGCTCAAAAACTTTTACACACGAACGTCTAGATATATAGTGATTTTGTAGGTAGATTTCAAGAGTAAAAGCATTTCATATGTTTGGTGACGAAAGATTCATGTCCCTTGCCTTGAGGTTGGCTCGTAGGGGCCTAGGCAATGTATACCCGAATCCTGCTGTTGGATGTGTAATAGTGCGGAACAAAGTTGTTGTGGGTCGTGGATGTACCGGAGTAGGAGGTAGGCCACATGCGGAAGTCGTGGCGCTGGAACAAGCACGTGGCGCAGCAGATGGCGGAACCGCGTACGTTACATTGGAACCATGCTGTCATGAAAGGGTAACCGGTCCATGTACAGCCGCACTTATACAAGCTGGGATAAAAAGGGCTGTAATTGGAGTTCTGGATCCAGATCCTAGGGTTTCTGGCAAGGGGGTAGAGATCTTGAAAAAAGCTGGAATTCACGTCAAATATGGAGTCATGATACGTGAATGTGAGGAACTTAATGCGGGCTTCTTCAATAGTAAGACGCTAGCTAGACCATTGATAACTGTAAAACTAGCAACTACGCTGGACGGTAAGATATCGTTTGGTCCACAGGAGAAGGAAAGGTGGATCACCAACGATCTTACCAGGAGATGGATTCATAGGCAGCGTGCCATGTACGATGCAATAATGGTAGGAAGTAATACAGTTTTATGTGATGACCCAATGCTAGATTGCAGGCTTCCGGGGCTGAGTCAATACTCACCTGTTAGGGTAGTCATTGACAGAACTGGGAAGCTGAAGCAACGCCACAAGGTTGTGCAAACCTCCAACCTTATTCCTACATATGTCATTGTTGAAAGTACCAGTAAGTGCGACCTTGAAGGAGTAAAATATGTAAAGGTAAATGCTGGAGAGCAATTCCTGCACGATGCAATGTGTGCCCTCTCTAGCGAACTTGGTATAACGAGGTTGTTTGTAGAAGGGGGCAGTATATTGGTCACTGAGCTTTTGAAAAAAAGGTTGGTTGACAGACTAATATGGACCCGAGCAGGCAAACTTTCAGGTACGGTTGGCACAGATTCTATACTAGATATAGGGAATAATGGGGCAGGGGGGTACAAGCTGATAAAGACTGATAGTATGTCATTTCACGATGATACCGCAGACATATTTCGAGTAGTGTATGGGTGAAGGCATGTTACCATTGAGGCGCTAGCAGCAAAGAGTTGGAGGCTCAGTGCCCAAACAAGGTGGAGTCCAAGTTGTGAGATGAAACACAGCACCAACGTCAAGATATATTACAGGAACTGGCCACGAGTTTGAGTTTGACGTCTTGCATGCTTAGAGGCCAGACATCCCTTAATGAATGAGAGAAACAGTGGATGTGATTTGAACGGACTGGACTTGAATTCAGGATGAAACTGCACTCCAATGAACCAAGGGTGATCTGCAAGTTCCACAACCTCTAAAAGATTGTCCGCTTTCGCAACTCCAGTGACCAATAGGCCGTGTTGTTCAAGGACATCCCTGAACATGGGGTTAATGCCATACCTGTGGCGACAACGTTCTGCTGCTTCTGGCACACCGTATATGTCGAAAATTTTTGAGCCTTTTCTCAGTGAACACGTGTAAGCACCCAAGCGCATGCTGCCACCTACCTGATAGTCTTCACTGTCTCGTTCAAGCTCTATAACTACTGGGTTTTTGCAATTTGGGTCAAATTCTGTAGACCCCGGATTATCCAAGTGCGCTACATTTGACGCAAATTCTATAACTGCAAGCTGCATTCCTAGGCAAATCCCAAACATTGGGATGTTATTTTCCCGTGCGTACGTTATTGCTGCAAGTTTAGTTTGAGTTCCCCCATCTCCAAATCCACCAGGAATAAGTACTCCGTCTGCACAAGATAAATCTAATTCCGAAATTGGGGAACGTGAAGAGAGTAGTTCAATATTAACCTTTATTCCCGCATGAATTCCTGCATGCTTCAACGCTTCCATGAGAGAAGTGTAGGCATCTAAAGAAGTGACATACTTACCAACTACCGCCACGGTAACTTCTTCACCTACCTCAGCAAACATGTCTAGCACTCTAAGCCACTTGGACAAGTCAGGTTCAGCACTCTGTATGCCAAAATGTTTTAACACCTGTATATCCAACCCGTGTGCATGGTGCATGGTCGGCAAGGTGTATATGTTATCCACATCCAAAGCGGGAATTATGTTATCTTCCGGTACGTTGCAAAAATTCGCTATCTTTGCAGTCTGATATGCAGGCAGCATCGCCTTGCTCCTGTAGAGTACGATGTCGGGTTGAATGCCCAAAGAACTCAGCTCTTTCACGGAATGCTGAGTAGGCTTAGTCTTTAATTCTCCGACAGTGCCTATGTAGGGGACTAAAGTTAAGTGGAGGAAAATAACTAGCTCCTTGCCCAACTTATATCCTACCTGCCGTATTGACTCTAGAAATGGCTGACTCTCTATGTCACCCACAGTACCGCCTATTTCGCAAATAACAAAGTCAACCGCGTCGCTGTTATTCATGATAAAGGAAATTATCAAATCTATGACGTGCGGTATTACCTGAACAGTCTGACCCAAGTAGTCACCCCGCCGTTCTTTTGTAAGAAGTTGGTGGTATACACTTCCTGCAGTTATGTTATCCGAACGCGTAGTGTAAACCTCTGTAAAACGTTCGTAGTGCCCAAGGTCTAAATCTGTTTCTCCTCCATCTTCGGTCACAAAGACTTCACCATGCTGAGCTGGGCTCATTGTACCGGGGTCTACATTTAAGTATGGGTCTAATTTTCTGAGACGCACGCTGAATCCACGCGCCTGCAATAGCGCTCCCATTGTAGCAGAGGTAAGACCCTTGCCCAAAGAAGACACCACGCCACCCGTGATGAATATAAAGCGAGTAGGGGAGCTTTTTTTCATAAACTAGCTATTCAGAAGGAACTCCATTGAAGTCGTTGCTCAGCTCACTAGTCGTCGCCGCCTTGCCCACAACGTCAACACTACGCATATCCCTCGACCCCGTGCCTACGAGAAGCAGGGTATTCACTATAAAAACAGCCGCTACCACCGCTGTTAGCTTAGCAACAAAACTGGAGGGCGAACCTTTGCCGAAGACAGATCCCAAGTTGTACTGCGAGCCACCGAGCGCACTAAGCCCATCGGACTCCGGAGACTGTATCAAAACTAATAACACCAGTAAAAGCGCAAGAAAAACCTGCGCAACTATCAGAAACATGGGGCTAGCAGACCAACAACACTGCCGCAAGGCTATAACATTTGTCACCTCAGGTCAACATATTGCTACCAATATAGTAAGTGCTCAGGCAGTTATTTTAGGCAGTTGATAAGAACAATTTCCGCATGCCAGGGCACATTTACCAGTTATTCATTCGCAGTAAGAAGTTTGCTAATAAGGTAGATACATAATTGCTAGAAGTTTTAGTGAAAACCTCAATAAAGGGTATATATGTGTAATGCTAGTAGGGTAACCTGTTATTATGACTCGCAATGACAATATAGATGCGTTTCTAGAGTTATTGATATCGGAAAGAGGGGTATCTACCAATACGAGCGAGGGTTACAAATACGATTTGTACGATCTAGAAAAGTTCTTAAAACTGCGAAAGTCAACGATTCTTGAAGCTACCATCGATGATTTGCGCGATTATGTTAGGCACATGAGTTGGAAAAAGTACAGCTCCGCAACCATAGCTCGTAGAGTGTCATCCATAAGGGGATTATACAAATTTTTACGGAACGATAACATATTAGATACTGATCCGTCAGTTGATCTAGACACGTGTAGGCTGCATCGCGCACTTCCGAAAGTAATAAGTGTAGAAGAAATGTCTAAAATGCTGGAAACTGCGAGATTAGATGAGTCTGCAGAAGGTAAAAG
The DNA here is from genome assembly GCF_036903315.1 of Anaplasma bovis. Classification (NCBI taxonomy): domain Bacteria; kingdom Pseudomonadati; phylum Pseudomonadota; class Alphaproteobacteria; order Rickettsiales; family Anaplasmataceae; genus Anaplasma; species Anaplasma bovis. Next base: position 51,573 of record NZ_JAWLNY010000001.1, read on the forward strand.
GATCGCCGCAATAGCTAATGTATTGTACTCATCTGGAATAAGGGTATCAGAGTTGGTGCGTCTAGGATTCCACGAAGTTTCATCCATGTTACGTGAGCGCACACGAGATATAGAGCACCTTATAATAAAAGGTAAGGGTAGCAGAGAACGCCTAGTGTTGTTTAATGGCGTTGCTATGGGCAGTATTAAAGCTTATCTTTCGGTGCGAAAGGAGTTCATAGCAAAAGAAGATTCTGAATCTAAATGGTTATTTCCCGGGGCAAAGTTTGATCAGTGTATAACCCGACAGAGGGTGGGGCAACTGCTCAAACAGCTTGCCAAGGCTGCGGGTATTGACCATAGGAGAGTTTCACCGCATAAATTCAGACATTCCTTTGCGACACACTTGTTAAACAACGGGTCTAACATAGTATTCATTCAAAAAATGTTAGGGCATACAAACTTGTCTGCTACGCAGATCTACACGCATGTTGCGAATAACAAATTTCGGGAAGTTTTGCAGGAATTTCATCAGTTTTCCAAGCTGCACCAAGATGAATGACGAATTTTGCACAGTAGGCTATTGGACTACGAGCTTCCCGTCATTTAGTAGGTAAATTTTGTCAGCTCTTTTTGCTAAACTGTAATTGTGGGTAGCTATCAAGGCCGCTAAGTTTTTGGATTTTATGGCGTCGTACATGATTGAAAAAATGGCATGAGATACTTCTGGATCTAAGCTGCCTGTGGGCTCATCTGCAAGTAATAGATGTGGACACTTTACAAGGGCTCTTGAAATAGCGACTCTTTGACGTTCTCCCCCTGATAAGCTGGAGATCTTGTGTGTTATTTTGTCGCCTAACCCCATCTCTTGCAGGAGCGAAATTGCTGCAGGCCTCGAAGATTCCAGATCAAAACCGGAAATTTTCCTAGAAAGCATCACATTCTCAACTACAGAAAGCTCCTGAAGCAAATGATGAAATTGGTATACGAACCCTAAGTACTTTCTACGTGCCTTAGTACGCTGAGCATCGCTTGCAGGAGAGCATCTTTCTCCGTTTATTAGCACTGTGCCAGAAGTTGGTGTATCCAATAAACCAGCTATGTGTAACAACGTGCTTTTACCTGAACCTGAACTACCTACTAGTGCAACAAACTCTCCACGTTCTATTGTCAGGTTGATGTTATCCAAGATGGGAACTCTTTTTTCCTTATATTGCTTTACTATGTTTTGCAGTTCTAGAACTGAATTCACAACCAGCTAACTGTAAGGTAATAAGTTCTTAGATAAGGCGGGAACGGGAAAAAATCCACGTTTAATTTCGATTTGTTTATTGTTGATTAACCTAGAGTGTTGTAGTGCATACAAACACCGTAAAAGGCATGGTAAATATTCGGAAAGTAAACTACTCACAGCTATCAGGTTGTAAAGTGTCGAGCTTTAGTGCCGTCATATGATGCGAAAAAGGGCGCAATTCTAAATGGTTGCAGATATTTTACAATGAGTATATTCTGTGTGGCTCTGGAGTTTGTATGGGTGATTTTTTGGAAGGTAATGACAAGGAAGCGCTTGAGTTCCATCGTAGAAGAAGACCTGGAAAAGTTTCTCTGCTTCCTACTAAGCCACTTGTAACACAGAGTGATTTGTCGCTCGCGTATTCACCCGGGGTAGCTGCTCCTTGTCTGAAAATATCCGCAGATCCAGATGCCGTCTACGAGTACACCGCTAAAGGTAATTACGTTGCTGTCATATCAAATGGCACGGCTGTGCTTGGATTGGGGAATATTGGACCTTTAGCATCGAAGCCTGTAATGGAGGGTAAAGCAGTTCTCTTCAAACGCTTTGCTGATATCGATGCGGTTGATATAGAAGTGAACACCGAGAATGTAGACGAGTTTATCAATGCTGTCAGGTACTTAGGTCTAAGCTGGGGAGGAATAAACCTGGAAGACATAAAAGCACCTGAGTGTTTTGTAGTGGAAAAGCGTCTCGGGGAATTGATGGACATTCCCGTATTCCACGATGATCAGCATGGCACCGCTATAATAGCTCTCGCGGGGATAATAAATGCCCTGGATATCACGGGTCGTGTCATAAGAAATACCAAAATTGTTGTAAATGGCGCAGGCGCTGCCGGCATAGCGTGTGTTGAGATGCTGAAGTTTTTCGGTGTGCCTGAGTCTAATATAGTTGTCTGTGATCAGAATGGAGTTATCTACAAAGGTAGGCAACTCGGCATGAATGAGTGGAAGTTAAAACATGCCATAGAAACCAAGGACAGGGATCTTAAAGACGCGATTAAGGGAGCTGACATATTTATTGGGTTGTCAGTGCGGGACGTATTGAGCAAAGAGATGCTTCTGTCTATGAACAAGGAACCTATTATATTTGCTTTAGCAAATCCGTATCCAGAAGTTAATCCGGAATTTGCTCGCGAGGTTCGTCCTGACGCTATAATAGCGACGGGTAGGTCTGATTACTGCAATCAGATCAATAACGTTATGGGATTCCCTTATATTTTCCGTGGAGCGCTTGATGTTCGTGCTAGGTCCGTGACCAACGAAATGAAACTTGCGGTTTCTAAAGCAATAGCGATGCTAGCACGTGAGGTGGTTAGTGATGAGGTCTTAGAGGCTTATGGTAAAAACAGGATGCGTTATGGGAAGGAGTACATTATTCCCACACCGTTTGATCCAAGGCTAATATCTGTCGTGTCTCCGGCTGTAGCGAAGGCAGCTATAGAGTCTGGCGTTGCTAGGAAGATTATAGATGATTGGGACGGATATGCACGAGAGTTGAATTCTCGTATTTCGCCCACATCCAATGTATTGAACTTGATGTATAGCTCCATAAAGGGCACAGAAAAGAGAGTCATATTTTCTGAGGGAGAAGAAGTCAAAGTAATAAAAGCAGCTCTTGAATGGCACAGGCAAGGTTACGGTACCCCTATACTCGTGGGAAGAGTTGACAAAATTAAAGAGGGATTAGAATGCATAGGAGTCGACAGCCTGAATGGCGTCGAGGTGGTGAATGCTGCTATTTCTTCGCGTAACGATGTCTACATAGATCATCTATATGGCAGGTTGCAGCGTGATGGATATCTACATAGGGGTTGTGTTAGAGCAGTAAAGACCGATAGGAATGTTTTTGCTGCATGCATGTTAGCCTGTGGAGACGGTGATTCGCTAGTCACGGGGGTTACCAGAGGATATGCAGAATCTCTTTCTGACATAAGAAAAGCTATAGATGCAACAGGGGAAGTTTTTGGATTATCGATAGTTACAAAAGGTGACAGGACGCTTTTTGTTGCTGACACTTCTGTGAACGAATTTCCTACAGCAAAGCAATTAGCGGATATAGCGGTGAAATCTGCCACAGCCGTGAGGCGTATGGGTCACGAGCCTAGAGTCGCGTTCATTTCGTTCTCCAATTTCGGCAGCAGGACTCTCGAAGAGTCGGGCAGGATTAAGGAGTGTATGGCTATTATGGATAAAATGGGCCTAGACTTTGAGTACGACGGTGAGATGGCTATAGATGTTGCGCTAAAACCTGAATCTCTTGCGTTGTACAAATTTTGTAGGCTTAGCGGCATTGCCAATATTCTTGTGATGCCTGGTTTGCATAGTGCCAGCATATCAACCAAGTTACTGAAAGAGGTTGGTGGCGCAACGGTTGTCGGTCCCTTGCTCATGGGCATGAGTAAACCAGCGCAGATTGTGCACATGAGTGCTTCGGTTTCGGATATTCTGAGTTTATCGCTGCTTTCTTCTACGCTATACAATTCCCTGTAATTAGGGGAGATGTTGGTAGAGTCTTGATTTGCATGGTTTAATAATTCTCGTTCCCTTCAATACTGTTTTATATATTCTTAAATTGTTGCTGAATATAGTGAGGCAAGTGTTCGTGGTGTAAAATGAAACTTTGGCGGGGATGTTTTGTTGTAGCTCTTGTTGCGTTACTTGCAATAGTGGTTGCACCGTATGTTATTGACTGGAATGCCAGATACGGGGGATATGTATTTGAGCAATTAGGAGCTGCTGCCAGTGGAAGTGGAGCTTCCGTTAGAGCTTTAGGGAAGATGGAGGGGCGGTTCCTTACCCCTAAACTCACAGTTAACAACCTGTACTTTGAATGTGGAGAAGAACTTCGTAGCTGTTCTGGGGCGGTTTCTATCGAAAAGTTAGAACTGAATCTGAGCTTGGGATCCCTAATATTTGGCACTTTGGAAGTGAAGTCCATGGACATGCACGGAGTGCGTACTGATGTGCACAGCTTGAGCAATATGCTTCTGTCGAGTACTTTGGGTGCTGCGTATAAGATACGAGTTTTTGATTCTTCAATTGTTGCAGATAGTTCGGCAATTAGTGGTTCAAATCGAAATGCTGTTTACATTAGGAGTGGAGAAATAAAATCTAACAGCGGGAATTTCTTTGCTGATGCAGAGCTTATGATAGGGGGTAATAAATACAAATTTGTTTCTAAGCTCAAGACCAATGCTGGGAATAAAGTTGCAGATATTGAACTGACATCTGCAAACACGAGTATAGTGCTGCATGGGGATCAAAGTTTTCCTCTTTCAGAGGGAGAAAATAATCAGACACCTAGTAGCTTTGCTTGGTCAGTTAGTGCTAAGACGAGTAACATGTCTGAACTTGCTGAGGCGCTGGGTGTTGCTGGTGATGTTGATATACTTTCGTACATTACTTCAAGGGAAGGGCTCTCTTTAACCGCGGACGTGAAAAGTAAGGATAATGGCGCGTGGGAAATAAGTAACTTTGATGTAAAAAGCGCAAGTATCGAAGGAAATGCCAATGCAAACTGTGATAAGGGCCTGTCCTGTGACGCCAGACTTGCCTTTTCGTTGATAGACATAGATGACCTATTCGGCAAAGGGGTTGTGGACAGTGGGGACACATACCGTGCGTCTATCGGATCTGCTACGGGTAGGCGTGTCGCGGGAGTTCTATCAAATCTGGATATAAGATTTGGCTTAGATGTCAAAGAGATACGCTACAAGGGTAATACTTCTAAAAACCTAGTTGCAGATGCATACATAAAGGAAGGAAAATTGGCGATAGATAGGTTGTTGCTTGATTTGCCTGGAGTAAACAACAAGTTGTACATAAGTGGTGGCACACATAAGGAAGAAGGAGACATAGTCCCCAGGTTCACGGGGAAATTTAATGCCGAGGGGGAGGACGTAGATGAGATTTTGGAATGGATATTTCCCATACAGTACAGCAAGGTGGGAAGCGTAAGAGGCAATTTCGTTCTAGATAGTGACTTGTACATAGCTCCACGCGTCATTGCACTGAGAAACATAACAATGAGGTCCGGACGCGCGAATGCGATGGGAGATCTAAAGTACAAATACGGTAGGAGAGGAGGAACTGTAATAGGGAAGGTAGTTGTCAGCAACTTTACTGCAGATGTCTACAACTTTGACGAAAATTTTGACTTCAAGAGCAAGATGAAAGAGTTTACATGGCTCAGGAATATAGTTTTTCCTATGCAGTTGGCTGTAAAGTTTCGAGATTTCACCGTTGCTAATAGGCGCATAGGAGAGTTAAGCTTTGTGGCAGATGTATCGAATCGAAAGATTGGTATAGAAAGAATAAGATTTTCTGCGGTAGATAGTAAGGATAGCCCTTCGGAAGTTAGGGGTTACGCAGCGCTTACGTTGAGTAGTCAAGGGGTTAGACCAAGGCTGTTGTTAAATCTGGACAGCGAGCAATACAGTTCTGAATTTTTGTGGATTCCTAAGTTTGTTAATTACGAGTCTAAGGGCGCGAGTAACAAGAAGGATAAGACTTCTCAGTCTCAGAAATTCACGTGGTCAAAGTCTCCTATAGATTTGTCATGTTTCGAAGGAATGGATGGTAGCATAAACATCAAGATAAAAAAGATATTATTTGGGGATGCAACTATATCGGACTTTTCCCTACTATCAGCCTTGAAAGAGGGGATTATGTCTATTGACAAACTGGCCTTCCGCCAGGGAAAACATGGGAATGTTGATATAAGTGGTAATCTGGGAATGGGAGACATATCTTCCATATCAGTTGTCGTTTCAGCATCAAACTTGGCTATAGGAGGCAATAAAGAGCAAGATATACTGAAAGGAAACCTAAGTTTCAGTGGCACACTACAAGCCCAGGGAAAGAATGTTCTTGAATGGGTAAATTCTGTAAAAGGTAAGCTGAAGTTTGCTGCAAGGAGGTTTGATGTAAAGGGAGTTGACTTCAATGGGTTCATAACTGATTTGTTCAATACAGAAACCAAAGCCGAAGTTGCTTCTCTATCTAGGATATACTTGTACCGCGGAAATACTGTATTCGATACATTTGAGGGTGAAGCAAACATAGGAGATGGAAGTGTGGTGTCTTCACTGCGTTTTAGACTAGCAAGTGCTGTGGGTGCTGCATCTTTGAATTTATTCCTTCCTCAATTTTCCATTACGTCGCTTTGTAGGTTTTCGTTTATTCCCCCAGGAGATAAAACCCGTACTCCCGCGAGCATAGATATGAACATGCAAGGACACTTGTGGCAGCCTAATCCTACTTTTGACATAGATAAATTGTTTGCGCTATCACGCGCTTACGGGAAATAGTACGTGGATGGAAGGTTAATGTTATACCCAACGCATATTTGCATGTTAGGACGGTAAAAGGCTGATATTTGTTGAAACTATGGAAAGTGTCCTTTCCACAAGGAAATATTGTTGTTAATGCTAACTTTTTCAAGTATAAGGTGGATATATAGGCCTGTTCGGAGTTAAAGGAACCAGGTGATAGGCGTTTTTATAGACAACATGATAGTGTTGGTGGTGCTAGTGCCACTTTTAGCGGCTGTATTGTGTCCTCTGCTAAGTTCTAGAACTTGGCTAGTCCAAATAGTTTCCTGTTCTGCAGTTCTGTTCTCATTTGTGACTGCGTTAGTTTTGTTTTTTAATGTAAAAGCGGGTGGGCCCATAGTTTACAGGGTAGGAGGCTGGGACTTACCGTACGGGATAGAGTTAAAAGTGGATCTGCTAAGCGCAACAATGTTAGCGTTAGTGGGGTTCATTGGCGTAGTGAGTATTATTTACGGTATATACCCAAGCAACAAGGAAATATCTGCACATAAGGTGCCAAGGTTTTACGCTGTATTTCTTATGGCTTTTGGAGGACTCCTGGGAATTTTGGTATCTAATGATGCCTTTAATGTATATGTGTTCCTGGAAGTGGCTTCTATAGCTACATATGTTTTAGTAGCTATGGGAGGTGGTAAGGAAGCTTTGGTATCCGCCTTTGAGTATTTGATAGTCGGGACTATAGGGGCGACGTTTTACTTACTTGGTGTAGGGTTCTTATACGCTAACACAGGCACACTAAACATGGGTAGTATGTTTGCTATTCTACAAGATATACCGATGAACCGGGTGATATATGCAGGCATATTATTTGTAATTCTGGGCCTTATAATGAAGGCCGCCTTATTTCCCTTCCATGGGTGGCTTGTTAAGACGTATGCTGCTTCCCCCTCATTTATAGTGGTGTTTCTATCGGGGACCTCGACCAAGGTTATGATATACTTGGTCATTAGAGTTGTGTACAGCGTGTTTGGCAGGCAGCTTGTACTAGTATCTTTGCCATTTGGGAATGTCATGCTGGTTCTTGCTGCTGTGGCTATGATCGTGGCGTCCGTGTTTTCCATATTCAATGAAGATATACGTAGTGTTTTGGCTTATTCCAGTATTGCTAGTGTAGGGTGCATAATCTTTGCGGTATGTATAAACACTTATGCTGGGTTAGCAGCGGCTATTGCGTATATGGTGAATCATAGTGTGGTAAAATCTGCATTATTTATGGTGTTTGGGGGGATATCGTATCACTTCGGAAAGAGTGACGTCGGTAAATGTTTAAGTCTTAGCAGGGTTGTGCCCAGTATATCCGCGGCGTTTGTGTTGCTGTCTTTAAGTTTGGTAGGAATGCCCCCAACAGTTGGTTTTGTGGTCAAATGGCATATGCTGAGCTCTTTTGCTGATGCGGGAGCCTGGGTTGGTCTTGCGGCACTGTCGATGGGATCTGTGTGCTCGGTAATATACACGTGGAAGGTTGTAGAATACCTGTACTTTTCCCCTAGGATGGTTGATACGTGTGCAAACGATATATCTGTCAAAACTCCGTACGCTATGACGTCGTGCATCTGGGTTATGGTTGTTCTTGGGCTGGCAGCTGGTGCATATCCACTGCCTCTAACTTCAATATCGGAGCAGATAGCTGCAGACCTGTTTTCTGCGTGCCAAGGCTAGAGTTCTAATTTAACCGCGGCCGCGACCTGTATCTTTGCCCACAGGTGTAACTACGGACTCAACTCCGAGTACTTTTTTATCTGTGGAAACTTTCTTCTCATCCGGACGCACTGCAAGTTCAGGAGGAGGTGAAGAGCTTT
>NZ_JAWLNY010000002.1:0-46863 GCF_036903315.1 Anaplasma bovis
CCACCAAGGTCATATACTACAACCTTCTTCTGCCCTGTGCCTTTATCTAAACCGTATGCTAAAGCCGCTGCAGTAGGTTCGTTTATTATACGAACTACATCTAACCCCGCTATGGTGCCGGCATCCTTGGTAGCCTGACGTTGCGCATCGTTAAAGTACGCGGGAACAGTGATCACTGCTTTCTTTACAGGAGCTCCAAAATATCTCTCCGCGGTTTCTTTAATTTTTTCCAGAATAAATGCACCAATCTGAACAGGGGAATACCCTTCACCCCTTGCTTTTATCCAAGCGTCTCCGTTCTTTGAGGGAAATATTTCATACGCGCACTGAACGTCACGCATGTCGTCGTATTTACGTCCTATGATTCTCTTACTCGCGTATATGGTATTCTGAGCATTGATATTCGCTTGACGCTTTGCTAACTCTCCAATTAACCTCTCACTTTCCGTGAAAGCCACAACAGAGGGAGTAGTCCTTGACCCCTCACTGTTCTCTATTACCTTCGCGGTACCCGCTTCCATAACAGCGACACAGGAATTAGTAGTACCCAAATCTATACCTATTATACGCTCAGCCGCCATAGCTACACCCTCATACAAAAACCCAGATACGGTAGATATAATCACCTAAAACCAAGATTACAACCCCATCTTTAAATTATTAGAAAAATACACCTCTAAGGTAATGTCTTGCACCGACATACCATCCCACTATTCAAGTTCCTAAAGAAAAAAAAAGCTTGCTGTCAGATTACGCTCATCGCAGAACACGCTCCAACCTCAACAGTCTGCTGTGTATTCTGTTGCTTTGCCACACTGCATTAAACGAGGGATTAACTCATGAAGCCGCATCAAAAATACGTGCCAACCACCTACTTACCCACGTCGCAGAATACGCCTTAACCTCGATAGCCTGCTGTGTATCCTGTTGCTGTGCAGCAGCATTATGTGCAGAATTTGCAGCAGGAGAATCCTCGACATCTACTTTCCTTGAAGACCCATTTACAACCTGAGAATTCATAAGGCCTTCGTTATTGCTAACATATCCCCCTTCAGCGCGTATACTAAACCCAGATATTGGCATGTTCTCATCAACATCAAACCTTACAAGTACCCTGAATTCACTTTCTATGTCGCTGACGTGTTTACGCTTACTATTGAATATGTGTGACAACGCCTTTGGAGATACAACAACCACAATTACCTTTTCACAGTTCTTGTTAGCGAGATATCTGATGTCCCTTAGAATATCCGCAGATATGGACTCCAAAGATCTGACCCTACCAACACCCTTGCAATGAGAACACTGCACAGTATTTGTATCAAGAATACTCTGCTTAACTCTCTGCCTCGAGATCTCCATCAATCCAAACGCACTGATGTACCCAAACTGGATTTTAGCCTTATCTCCCTTGAATGCCTCCCTTACTTCAGCCTCTACCGCCCTGCAGTACCTGTACTTTACCATATCTATAAAGTCTACCACTATAAGGCCCGATAATCCCCTCAGATTTACCTGCCTAGCAATCTCTTTCACCGCCTCCATATTCGTCTTGTAGGCAGTCTCCTCTATGCTATCCTCTCCTGTCATCCTGCCTGAATTTACATCCACAGAAACCAAAGCCTCTGTAGGAGTAATGACTAGATATCCTCCCGAAGGTAAGTGAACCTTATCCGTGTATAGCTCAAGAATCTGAGCATTCACCCTGTAGTGGGTAAAAATGGGAATAGCACCCTTGTACATTCTGACACGCAACTTGTTCCCAAACATCGACCTTGCGTATTCCTTGACTTTATTAAAAGCCTCATCCCCTGCCACAACAACATCATGAGTACTCTCATCACAGAAATCTCTGAGCACCCTCTGCATGATGTTTGCCTCTGCATATAGTAACGCGGGTGCCTCTAAAGACGCACAGCTCTCGGAGATTTCACTCCAAAGTGACTGCAGATACCGTAAATCTTGCTCTATTTCTTTCTGCCCCTTGCTGCTTCCAGCAGTCCGTATTATGACCCCGCACTCCTTGGGCAGCTTCATAGAGCTCAAAACTTCCTTTAAGCATTTTCTGCTATCACAATCCTCTATACGCCTGGAAATGCCGCTGTGTTTGGTACCGGAATTAGGCATTAGCACACAGTATCTGCCCACCAAAACCACATAGGTGGAGAACGTAGCGCACTTATTGCCGCGTTCCTCCTTAATTACCTGCACCATCAGCTCTTGGTCGACTTTTATTACGTTCTGCACCTTATACTTATGGCTGGGCCCTTTGCCACCACTCTTACCACTCCTTTTGTTGCTGGGACGATCTACACACTCCGCGTCAGCACCCACCTCAGGGACTGCCTCTGGAACTGCATCTTCGCCAGGAGATTGCTCGTCAGCTTCAACGTTGGCTTCAACGTTTGAAACAGCACTCTCCTCATCAACCTCATCTCCATACACACTCTGAAGTAATGCCTCCTTTTCCTCATCCGGAAGCTGATAATAATTCACAGCTATCTCTGAAAAAGGTAAGAACCCGTGCTTCCCCACTCCATATTCTATGAATACGGCCTGAAGAGAAGGCTCTATACGCTTCACTACCGCGTGGTATATATTACCTCTGAGTTGTTTTTTATCCTTTAGCTCTTGGTCAAACTCGACAACCTTACCACCATCGAGTACCGCTACCCTTATCTCATCGACATATACAGCATCAACCAGTATCCTTTTACCTGCACCACCACTAGACACAAAAACCTGCCAATATAAAATCCCATACGCGTCGTGCCCCATCCATGTCAGCACACACGCAAAAACTAATAATCCCTAAGAGTCTCTTGCCTCTATCATAATCACCATAGCAAGCCCCACAGCCATAGTTGCAACACCTACGACTATGGCCGTCAACATAAGAACACTAGGCAGGGGGTTGTTGTACTCTATCTCAGCACCAGGAGACAGTATAGGAACACTAGCACCCCCCACATAGCCTAACGAAATATAAAATAGGAGCACAGAAGATTGATAAATACAAAGTCCGATCAGTCTTCTAACACGGCTGTCATTAACTATAACGATAAACAAGCCCACAACCATGAGCAAAAAAGAAACTACGTAATTGGCACGCTCAACAAAAAACACAAGCCTCTCTTCCATTCCTGTAGTCTCTTTAATACACCTTACCCACTAAAATCATGAGTGAAACGACTCTCGCTCCGCAAGTGTATATCTATTTTTCCATGATGAAAAGTCAAAATAAATACTGACAAAAGATCCAAACACAGCCAGCCCCACACCAGACTCCACGATAAACACGCCTTGCTCCTGTCCGTGAACGGGGTCTAATACAGGGAAGATGTACGACAAAAACTTCTCTCCCAAAATTAGCGAAACCATGCCTACCACAATATACACCAACACACCCGTGGAAGATCCGATACGTACAAGAGATTCCGGGAGCACTTTTGCTACAGTCCTGTTGCCATACATCAGGGCGTACAAGACCACTGCGGATGCGAATATTACTCCACTCTGAAATCCTCCACCAGGTCCATAATCTCCATGAGTTTGCACATAAAATCCATACACCAGGATAACGGCAAACATGAATGAAGAAATGCACCTCAATGCATAATTATCTCGCAGTAAATTCCCTTCCTTCTCGGTGAATTCCCCATTTCTTCCTAAGAGTAAAAATATGCTCATGGAAGCACTCAGAATAACTATCGTCTCGCAAAGGGTATCATAACCCCGAAAACTTGCTAAAATCGAGGTCACAAGATTGGGAATACCGGTGTATTTATAGGCATCTCTCACATAATGCGCTGCATCACCAACGTTAGCAGGAGACCCAGCATAGCCATATTCCGGAAGATCCATCACAACATATAACAAGAGTAGGAAAACTGCCGTGGCCGTAAGCCCTGTCATGATAACCTTACTAAACTTTGCACGCACTGCTGTGTTACTACGTTTCAAGTAAGAAATCACGATCAACAGCAATACTGTTGTAAAGCCAGCGCCCACTGCCGCTTCCGTCATTGCCACATCTGGAGCATTCATTACTAGATATAACGTGGCATTAGTCAAACTAAAAGCAGACATAAGCAAAGTGTTGACTAAAATGTCTTTAGAAAACGCCACCGCAACAGCAATGAAAACTAGAAAACCCAACAACGTACAGTCTATTATCTCCATACCATGCGACATCACAGAGTAAACCCTTCACACTATTTGATATTTGTACTACACGCTACATTAGACAAAATGCTGCACATAGTTACATTCGTGATCAATAGCAGACATAAAAGAACTAAAAGTTTTATCGTAAAGATAGAAAACTCATAGTACATGCCCAGACCCAAAATAACGAGCACCATGCCCACAGAATCAACTATACCCGCTGAGTGTATCCTCAAACAAAAATCAGGCAGAACTACAATGCCCACAATAGACAGCATTATGAAAAGCACCCCTGCCCCCATGACCGCCATGCCAAGGTAAGAAATCACTTATCCCACCCTCCATACAAAAAAAATCTAGCAAACCCTATAGAGTACACCAACCCAACGCATGCGTACATCAAGGATATATCAATGAGATATTCCCCAATGTCGAGCAGTGCACCCATCATAATAATCATGAGTACAACACACGTATTGAACATATTAAGCGCGAGCACTCTGTCACATAACCCAGTAACACTTACTGCTCTAACCAAAGTACATGCTGCACAAAAAAGTATCGCAATAGTTAAAAAAATCATGCTTCAGTCCCACTTTTTATATTTCAAGCTACGCGTCTGGACAAAGTCTTTCCAATACCCTGTTTACCAGAACTTTCACAGTAATACCGAAATGCGCATACAGATCTTCACATTTTCCTGACGCACCAAATTGATCTATCCCTATAAATACTCCATTCTCACCTATGTATTTATGCCAACTCATGGAGCAAGCCGCCTCCACTGCCACTTTTAACACGTTTTCGCCTAGTATACCGAAAATGTATTCCCGCCCCTGCACGTCAAAAATCCTATCACAAGGGATGGAAACAACCCTCACACCCGTGTGGTATTCCTTCTGCAGTATATCCCTAGCTCCTAAGGCAATGCCAACCTCTGACCCGGTGGCCATAATCGTCACGCGATGATAGCCCTCAGAATCACGCAAGATATATCCCCCTCTCTCCGAAAGGTTGTCATCTGAATAATCACTGCGTATGGGCTTTACTCCCTGTCTTGACAGCACAAACATAGATGGCGCATCAGTTATTCGCAATGCAACATCCCAACACTCCAATACCTCAACTGCATCCGCAGGCCTGAACAGGTACAGGTTAGGTATAGCCCTCAATGAAGCCAGATGCTCAACAGGTTGATGTGTAGGACCATCCTCCCCAACACCTATGGAATCATGGGTCATTACGTATAAAACCTGTATACCCATGAGAGCAGACAACCTTATAGCTGGCCTGCAGTAATCAGAAAATACTAAAAATGTGCCACCGTAAGGTATAACCCCACCATGAAGAGCCATTCCATTCATACATGCCGCCATGGCGTGTTCTCTCACCCCATAGTGTATATATTCACCGCAAAACTTATTCCTATTTATATGAGTCATAGACGGTGATCTTGTGTTATTTGAAGAAGTCAGATCCGCCGATCCACCCACAAGTTTGCGAGTTTTTAGAGATAAGAACTCCAAAACTCTACCGAATGACTTTCTAGTAGCCTCTGAGTAACATGCATCACAAAAAGATTTTTTAAGTTCCCTTAACCCCGAAAGAACATCCGCTGGCAATCCGTCAGTAAATTCGGCAGTCAATTCCGCAAAGCCTTTACCATTCCTATATTTCGCGCACCAAGACTGATATTCAGCTTCTGCACGCCCCCTTATTACTCTCCACAGCTCTCTAACCTCCTCTCCAATCTCAAAAGCCGCTGTAGTTTGATACCCCAATGACTCTCTAACAGCAGCCGCATCACCCTCAGAAAAGGGCCAACTGTGGGCAGAAGATGTGCCCTCTTTGGACGGCATGAATTTACCTATGACAGTCTTACATGCAATGATAGATGGCTTATCAGTCTCCCTAGCACTCGCAATAGCCGCGTACACCTGCTCATAGTCGTGCCCGTCTACTTCCCATGTATCCCATCCGTAACTATTGAACCTGGTAAGCACATTATCAGAGGTAGCAAGCTCCGTCTTGCCGTCTATAGAAATCCCATTATCATCGAATAAGACAATAAGCTTCCCCAATCCTAAGTGACCCGCCAAAGATGCCGCCTCGTGGCTTATTCCCTCCATAAGACATCCATCACCTACCATGGCATATGTGTAGTGATCCATGATATCCGTACCATACCTTTCAGCCAGCACGCGTTCCGCAATAGCTAATCCTACGGCACAACCTAATCCCTGACCTAGAGGACCAGTCGTTACCTCGATACCCGGCGTACATCCGTATTCGGGGTGCCCAGGGGTTCTCGAGTGCAACTGCCTAAAATTTTTTATATCTTCAATGCCTATATATCCAAGTAGATGCAGCACAGAATATATGAGCATAGAACCATGCCCATTGGACAGTACAAATCTATCCCTATTTATCCAACGCGGATCATCTACACTGAATTTCATAAAGTTCGCAAACAAGACGGTAACAACATCCGCCATGCCCAAGGGCATTCCAGGGTGCCCTGAAGCTGCTTTGTATATCGCATCCACAGACAACATCCTTATGGCATTCGCCATAACACTGTGAGAACTGAACATTGATCCGCTATTGCTACAATTCACAACTATCCTCACATACCCAGATATTTTCCTACTAGGTAATTCTTGTAAGAGTCTACATCAACCCTGCGACCTGTAATCTTCTTCAGCATCATAGTGCTTCCGTATCTACTACCATTGGAATACACATACCTATTCAGCCAAGATACGACGCTGGTAAAATCCCCGTTCTTCACGTTCGCAAAGATATCTGTCTTGTGGTTTTTCATTGCAGCAAAGATCTGCGCAGCAACTATCGCTCCCAACACTCTGGCGGGCAGATAACCAAAAATCCCCCTAGCCCAATAATCGTCCTGCAGGAATCCTTCCATTTCATTCGCAGGAACCTTATCAAAATAGTACTTCATGCCTTGCATCCACGCATCAGGTAGATCACTCGCACTCAAATCACCATCTATCATCTCCTTTTCTAGTGCGTAACGCAGCATCACATGAGCGAGGGAAGTAACTTCACTAGCCCTCTTCATTAGCACGTCTGAGTCAACACCCAAAAGATACAACCTTACATTGTTCATATCGGCAACTCTGCTGCGAAAAGAAAAATGTTTTTTCAACATCGGCAGCATAAACTCAAAGAAATTTTCTTCCATCAGTAAATGAAGAGACATAATAAGTCCCTGAGCCTCGTACATAACGCTACCGGAAACCCTTCCCACAGGCTGAGATATCCATTTCTTCGGTAAATGTGCCTGATACAAAAACCTTCCAATGCTCTCGAGCGTCCCCCTTAGGCCCGTTCTGTAGTCTGACTCATCGTAGAATACACATTCATCTGGCCACTCCACTAGATTAAGAGAATCCCAACATAGCGCCTCTGCAGGAACATCAACTCCCGAACACATGGTTCCCCTTATGTACTCGTGAAATGCCTTTTGTCTATCCAGTGGCACAGATTTTGCCACATGCACTTTGTTGCGCCCTTGCCTGTCTAAAACTTCGCCAAAAAACTGCCTGAAAAACGCGCCTAAATCCGTAAAAACTTCATCAACACGCTTTGTATCCATGTCTCCGTCATAAGATTTGAGCATGACGTCATACTTATTTTCCACACCCATGTCAGAGGATTTAACGGATGCAAGTTCAGAAGACAATTTCACCACTTCAGACAACGTACCAACAACATTTTGAAGAGATTCTCTTCCCTCTGAGAATAGCGTCCATGAACTTAGACAGTCCATCTTGGCCTTGGCTAGCGATGACGACAAGCCTACGGGTACCCCCTTCAAGATTCTATGAATCCTGCTGATACAATACAGATTGGCTACTTCCCAGTCTCCCAACTGCCTTTTATTGGACAACGCAGTGCCAATAGCTTCAGACACAACATCGCTGTCTATTATGTCTTGTCTTATTTCCCGTAGCGTGTTGATTTTATCAAGAATTTCGTCTGCACCGCACATTTTGCTGCGGTAAAGTCCCTCCATAATCTCACTAATGTGGCGAACTTTGATAAATACCTGCTCTAAAAATTCGTAGTTTTTCATAACCCAAGCTTCACATTTTTACATTAACGCATCGTTCACCTACACACGTGACGCCCAACATACGAATGGACACCTACCAACACCTGTACTTGCGATGCACACTATCAATTGCACAATTACAGATACACCTTTATCGCCCCTGTAAAGGCACACTACTTTTTTATCATACATAACGACTAAAGCCACAACAATATAGTCTAATACGGAAAAATTATTTTCCTTGACTTGATGCAGTTTTAAGTAATCATCGGACCAGAAGGGTGGAATTGTTTATTTTGTCGATACTCTAACATTGAAATCATTGGTACGGGAGGGAGTTTTTATGCTGGTACGCAGGCTATTATGCCTCCTTGCACTTTTTGCTACTGCAGGATGTTTTACCTTTTTCCCCACAGAGAAGTTGCGTCTCGATCGTGTGCATTTCGGTGCGGAACGGGTTGAGAAGGTTTTTTTCGATTCTGAGAAGTATGATCTTAAGGTTTCAGGAAAAAGGCTGATACTGGAGCTTGTTGAGCAGATGAAGTATAACAAGGACATGTACTTGACTGTGGTAGGGCACACAGACGCTGTTGGTACGGATGAGTATAACCTTGCTTTAGGGGAAAAGAGAGCAAATGCTGTAAAGGAGTTTATAGTAAGTTGTGATAAGTCGCTTGCGACGCGGGTGGTTACGTACACAAAGGGAAAGAGCGAACCTGAAGTGCTTGTGTATTCAAGCGACAGTACAGATGCAGAAGATGCGCATTCTCATAATCGGAGAGCAGTTATAACTGTAAAGTTCGTTAGCAAAGGCGAGGCAGGCATGGGCGATATGTCACACCTGGTGCTTCAAGCAACGCAGCAACCAGCGGCGTGAGTTACTTGTGCTGCAAAAGTTTAGAAATCACAGATGGCGGGGCAAAGTAGGGTACTAGTTGCGCATCGCGTTGAAAGAAAGGGGCAAGCGCTGTGTAACCTGTTGCGGGTAGGAAGTTGTGTGGTGTGCCATTTTTTTGGTGTATAGCTTGTTGTGTACCTAACGTAGGCACTTTAGGTATAAGCCTTCATTCGCACCTTTAATAGGTAAACATTGTTTGACACCATTTCTTTATTTTGCTAGCTTGGCCAGGTGTTTTTTTCGAGCATTCTATGGCATGTATAGTAGTAGTTGGGCTCCAGTGGGGAGATGAAGCAAAAGGTAAAGTTGTAGACTGGCTGTCCGTAGATGCCGATGCAGTTGTTAGATTTCAAGGTGGAAGTAACGCGGGACATACGATAGTTGTAGAGGACAAGGTATACAAACTGAGTCTGCTTCCCTCCTCCATCCTCAGAGAGAATAAAAAGTCCATAATAAGTGGTGGCGTAGTGCTGGATCCGCACCTACTACTTAAGGAGATTGAGAATATTAGGAGTGATGGAATTGAAGTTGATCCGCAGAGATTGCACATATCAGAAACTTGTCCTTTAGTACTAGATGTCCATAGAGAAACGGAGCTCATACTGGAAGAGGTGCGCGGAAGCAAAATTATAGGAACCACCCATATGGGCATAGGTCCGTGCTATGAAGATAAAGTTGGTCGACGCTCTATAAGAGTGTGTGATCTACTACATACTGAATCACTGAGAGATAAGGTTGAGTGCTTGCTTTCTTATCATAATCTTCTTAGGAAGGCATCAAACAGGGACGAATTACGCGTGCAGGAAGTTTTGGACAAACTTCTGTCTATATCGGAAGAAATTCTTCCTTTCATAAGAAATGTCCGAGAGATCATATATGATTTGTATATGCAGGACAAAACCATATTGTTTGAAGGTGCCCAGGGAGCACTTTTAGATGTAGACCACGGGACGTACCCATATGTTACATCTAGTAATACGCTGGGAACTTTCGTGCAGGTCAGTTGCGGCGTTGGAGTACTTGGCAATATGCGCGTTATAGGTTTGGCGAAAGCATATACCACGAGAGTAGGAAATGGTCCTTTCGTGACAGAGGAAGTGGGAGAAGTGGGCGATATTCTTGTCTCTAGAGGACGCGAGTTTGGTACTGTAAGCAACCGCAAACGTAGATGTGGCTGGTTTGACGCGGTATTGGTGCGTCATGCTGTACAGCTATCTGGCGTATCTGAGGTGGCTCTGACCAAGTTAGATGTACTGGATACAATGCACGAGATAAAAGTATGTGTAGGGTACAAGCACGGAACCAAACACTATAACTATTTACCGGCTGCCCACCACATACAGGAAGAGCTGGAGCCTATATATGAGACTTTTCCTGGCTGGTGTTCGAATACATTGGGAGCAGTTTCTGCCTCAGAACTGCCAACTAACGCTCTAAGATACATAAGGGAAATAGAAAAGTTCATAGGCACGCCAATAAATCTTATATCTACAGGTCCCGATAGAAATCACGTACTGTCTTTACTCAACTAATGCCGATAGGAGCAGTTTCTGCCTCAGAACTCCCAACTAATGCGCTTAGGTGCATAAGAGAAATAGGAAAGTTTATAGGCACGCTAACAAATCTTATATCTACAGGTCCCGATAGAAATCACGTACTGTCTTTACTCAATTAATACTGAGTTGTACGCCTTTGGTTTTCGCGATATCCAAAACCTGTTGCAAGATTAGGGCTGCCGATATCATATCGTCTATTTTTTGTGACTTTTTTCTACGCATTCCCACACTTTCCGTCATCTTGCTGGCCGCCGCAGTGGTGTATCTTTCGTCATGTAAATATACGTTAGCCCCTATTTTTTTTACAAGCTTGGCAGCAAATACCCTCACCAACTCACACATGCGACCTTCCCTGCCATCGGATTCAAGTGGCAGACCCATAACTATGCCACCTGCTTTCTTTTCCCTAAAGATGGCACACAATTCTCCCAGATCTTGCCTTGTATTGCGTCTATCATAAACACATAGTGGCATAGCTACACTGCCCTCGTTAAGCGCAATGCCCATAGTCTTCTCTCCGAAATCTATACACATTACCCTACTACTGGACAAGAGGGAAAAGAAGTACCCCACATCATTGATCAGCATTAAGTAAGGCCCTCCCTTTCCTTCAAATTAAAAGGCACCCACAAGGAAGAAACGACCGAACGTGCCCACCATTACTATTACTGGCAAGCAAGGCACTCATCATAGCTGAAATCAGTAAGCTGCACAGGCGACTTAACAGCCTGACTGCCCACATCATGAGATACTTTATCGGCCCGCTGGAGTGACTTAGACCTGCAATAATAAAGGCTTTTCACACCCTTCTTCCATGCAAGGAAATGCACTTTGTGCAAATACCTCTTGTGTACACCCGCTAATAAGAACACATTCACGGATTGCGCCTGACAAATGTAAGGAGTGCGATCACCACTGTGTTCGATAACCCACCTCTGATCCATCTCATACGCTGTCTTAAACACAAGCTTCTCGTGCGGAGTAAGGAAATCAAGATGCTGTACAGAACCTTCGTTTGTGGAAATAGAAGACCAAACCTGATCATTGTCACGATTCTTTGACTTCAGCAGCTCTTGTAAAAACTTATTACGCACCACAAAAGACCCCGTAAGAGTTTTATGCGTAAACGCATTCGCTGCATACGGCTCTATTCCTGGCGATGTATTGCCTGCAATAATTGATATAGAAGCTGTCGGAGCTACAGAAAGCTTGTGCACAAACCTCTCCAACTTGTTGGCATCTATAGCATCTGGACATGCCCCCCTTTCAGCAGCAAGCTTGCGAGAGACCTCATCAGCCTGAGCTTTCAAATGTGAAAAAATCCTCTTATTCCACATTGTAGCCGCGAAAGACTCAAATGGAACCATCTTACTCTGCAAAAAAGAGTGGAATCCCATGACTCCCAGCCCTATACTCCGCTCCCTCATAGCGGAATATTTCGCCCTCTTCATCTCTGGAGGCGCCTTTTGTATGAAATCCTCTAGCACATTATCTAAGAACCTCATCACATCCTCTATGAAGATGGGATTTGAGCTCCACATGTCATAATATTCCAAATTCAAGGAGGACAGACAACATATGGCAGTCCTAGAATTGCCCAAGTGATCCTCCCCTGTGGCCAATGTTATCTCGGTGCACAGGTTAGACATTTTGATCTCTAATCCCAGGTCCTTGTATATACTTGGCTTAGTCCTGTTAACCGTATCGACAAACACAATGTACGGTTCGCCAGTCTCAACTCTTGTGGTCAGGATTTTTATCCATAGATCCCGCGCCCTCACCGTGCATATCACACTGTTATCCTTCGGGCTGATGAGATCCCACTGCTTGTCTTTCTCTACAGCAATCATGAACTCATCACTTAGCAAAACACCATGATGAATATTCAATGCCTTCCTGTTGGGATCACCGCCAGTAGGTCTCCTTATGTCCAAAAACTCCTCTATCTCTGGATGCCATACGGGAAGATACACCGCAGAACTTCCTCGTCTCAATGAACCCTGACTTATGGCCAAAGTAAGAGCATTCTGCACCACTATGAATGGAATTATACCAGAGGTTTTACCACTGCCCCTCACTTTTTCTCCTATGGAACGCAGATTGCCCCAATAACTACCTATGCCTCCACCACGAGAAGCAAGCCACACATTTTCGTTCCACAGATTCAGTATTCCAACCAAGCTATCTTCTGTTTCGTTTAAGAAGCACGACACCGGCAGCCCCCTGCTTGTACCACCGTTGCTCAGTATAGGAGTAGCAGGCATAAACCACAGCTTACTCATATAGTCGTACAGCCTCTGTGCATGCTGAGCATCGTCGGAGTAATACTCCGCAACACGGGCAAAAAGCTGCTGATAATCTTCATTATCCATCAGGTATCTGTCAGACAAAACAGCCTTACCAAAATTGGTCAACAGGCTGTCACGACTGTAATCTATAACAATCCGCGACACTCTAGCACACTCCACACGACTACATTACCCAAAAACTCAAGAATACACCACGCACTATGTCACAAGGCAGAATACCCCCTCATACTCCATTCAAAACTATTAAAGAAACGTAAACTGAAACGAATTCCCCTAGCATATCCCAAAACACATAACGGCCCTGGGAGTGACTCCCACGGGAGTCGAACCCGCGTTACCACCGTGAAAGGGTGGTGTCCTAGACCACTAGACGAAGGAGTCATGACAGTCCCACTATATAATTCATCAGCCACCTAATAGTCAAACAAAATTCCTACAACCGTCACAGTACTACATAACCTTTCTTGAAGAAACGAAAACTTTTCACACTCCAAAGTAGGTTATACTAATACCGTAACTCAACTCATAGTAGTAGATACTACTTCTTGCAAAAGCGCTGAAGAAAAATTTTCATTATTCCGCAATAATTTTTGCGACAGGGTCCATAGCGACACATTTTACACTGTAAAACATGTGCTCGCGCAAAGTTCTGGAAATACAGCAAAACTCCTGTATACTCTGGCACCTGTATTTTTCATACACTATCTTAGGGTGTAAATGCGAAAGCGTATAGAGAGTTTTTCGGTTTTGTTGAGAAACTCATTACTGGAGCTTGTATCGAGCAAAATAGTAGATCGTTGCCCATCTCAAATTCTCGCACAGGCTCTTGCATATACTCTAGAAAACCCGGGAAAATGTGTGCGCTCATTCCTTGCAAGTTCATCAGCGCAGGCTTTTGGCGCGGCACTTGAAAAAACCCTGCCACTGTGTGTAGCAATTGAAGTTATGCATACATACTCTCTGATACATGATGACCTCCCCTCCATGGATGATGCACCAATCAGGAGGCAGAAGAACAGTTGCCACAAAGAATTTGGTGAGGCAATAGCACTTCTCACTGGTGATGCTCTATTAACTCTGACATTTGAGTTACTTTCCTCAATGGACGAGGAATATTCTACCAGATGTAGGATTATAGAATTAATATCCAGAGCATGTGGCCATAGTGGTATGGTAGGTGGACAAGCTATGGATATAGCAGAGCTTGAATTCTCTGAATCGAAAGACACAGCTATATGCATAATGCACAAATCTAAAACCGCTATGTTTTTTTCAGCTTCATGTGAGGCTGGAGCAATACTCGGCGGCGCAAGCCCCGAAGAAGTCAAAATACTATCTGAATACGGCATGACACTGGGGCAGGTATTTCAGGCAAACGACGACTTAAAAGACGTGCAAGAAGATAAGGCACACTCAAACATGGCTTGCATTTTGGGGGTGGAAAAGACCGTCGCATATATAGACGAAATGTTGTGCAAATGTAAAAGTCATCTAGAAAAATTAGACAGAGATGTTACAATCCTCAAGGAGTTTGTTGCGTTTATGGAAGACTCGGTAACATGGGGAAAATAATACGTTGTATACTTGGCGGTGTCGCCGTAGTTTTTGTGTTAGGTTTGGTAGCTAAAGCAGCTCTAAATTTTGCTGAAGTGAGCGTTATCTCTACCTCCGCAGAGAAGCCTTATAGAACATTTTCTAGTAACACAGAAAGCTTGGGGTATAAGCTTGGTGCAACCATATTAAGACCTATTGTGGAGTCCAGGATAGACAAGTATCTCAAGGATCAAGGCATGGAAGAGTACCTTCTAGAACTGAAGTCACGTGCTTTTCCTGTAAGCGATTTCTCGTTCATAGATGTGGAATCCGGTGAAGGTCCTGAAGCAATGTGTGGGCAGGAGGTCTCTGCAATAGTGATCAGTGTTCCTGTATCTGATGTTATGTCTGGCTCTACGTCGATTTTGAAAGCTGCTTCGAAACAGCTTTTGGGAAAGCTTCCTGCATCTGCGATAAAGGAGTCCATAAACCCTAGTAAAATGCCTTTCTCAGGGGAGGTTGTGCCATCTACTTTGAAGATAGGAACGCATGAGATTGCTGAGGTAAATTACTCGCTAGCAGGCATGAGAAAAAATGGCAGCAGGGTTGTAACAGTTACAGATAGCGACGGCAATGCCGTAAGTCATCATTACATATCAGTAAAGTCCATCAACAATACTGGATATCCTACTAATGCTATGAAGGGCTTCATGATATTCGACAAGGGAAATAATTCGCCTAAGAAGGACCCGATCACGATTGCAAGGTGCGGGGATAAAGTTTCTGTCACGTATAAAATTCGTGATTTGAATGGTGATTTAGTAACGCAGGGTAAAACCGGAGAGTTCACTATAGGAGCTAGGGAAATGCCTTTAGCCTTTGATTTGGGAGCAGTAGATTTGAGGTCTGATGTTGCAAGATCGATTATAGTACCCCCAGAATTTTTCAAGGGGTTCAATGTAGGCGGTGCACACTATAAAGGTGTGAGCATACTGGATTTGCAAATCGCTCGCAGCACGCAAGAATAAAACTGTGGCAAACTCGACGCATAGTCTCTAGAAACATGCCTCTTGTTCGGATTTGAGGCTACGGTATAAGGCTGGATAGTCACCACAGCTTCCTTTCAAGTACAACATTACCTCCTCTACCATTGCAGGGGCTGCTAGGTACCCATATCTGTACAGACCATTTATCCTCATAATGCCTTCTCCCACAAATAGTCTCGGGAGATTATCAGAAAATGCTGGCCTGCAACCTGTCATCATATCCAACACCCTCGCTTCTGCAAATCCCCTGTGAAGGGAATATGCAGCAGAAAGCATCTCTAACACAGATTGCACAGAAATTTCAGAAAAATCACAACTCTCTATCTCCGTGGAACCAATTAGAAACGTATTATCTGGCCTTGGTACAACATATATGCTGTATCGTGGGTGCATCATACGGGTGGGAAATTCAATTGTGACCCCTGGAGCACGAACCAATATCACTTCTCCTCTTACTCCCCGCAGGCCCTCTATGTCGCACCTTGCACCTATGCCTCTACAATCAAAAACAAAATCGAAATGGCACGACCCTTCATCACCCACTATCTTACCTGGTGAAACTTCTCTGACAGCTGTGTGACTTCTCCATATTGCCCCTAGGCTCTTTAACGCAGTCTCTAGGCTACGAAAAAGACGCATACTATCTATGTCTCCTTCACCTTTGATGTGTACGCCATGTGAAACTGATAGTCCTGGAACCAACTCGCAAATGTTGTCTGTGATACACAAGTCACTAAATATCTCTGGAAACCTGCGTCTCACCATGAAACATACTCTTTCTAGGTCTGACAAATCACTGGCATGTGCAACAATCACACTGCCGAGAACCCTGAGGTAGCTTTCAACACCCAGAAAAGAAAGAATTTCCGGCCAAAGAATAATAGACTTTTGGCCCAATTGCACTACAAGATCTCCTATGATCTCCGCCTCAGAATACAGAGAAAGCATACCTCCTGCAATAAAGCCACAGCTCTTTCTCCCACCTGTATCATCTTTATCAAAAATGGTTACATTCCACCCCTCACGTATCAGCCTTAGAGCCAATATCCTACCTATTAACCCTGCTCCTACAATACCGGCAGTTTTAGCCATAATTTCTCACAGAAAACATGAAATACAAAAAACTACTTAGGGCGGTCCATGCACACCTCAGTGCCGCTATAGTGTAACCTGAAAAGTGTGGCGATGCAGCCATGACTTTTTATTTTGAACACATACACCAACAGTGTGGATGAAAGCAGGAAGTTTTTCTCTAATCAACCCCGTACATGTCATAACGTGCTGTATAATCTCGAAACTTACCCTTTCCCGGTTCAAAAACAATCTCCGGAGACCACAAAAAAGAACCTACACACCTAAGCGCCGCTACAGTGTAATCTGAAAATTGTAGCGATGCAGCCATGACTTTTTATTTTGAACACATACACTGACAGTACGAACGGGAAGTTTTTCTCTAATCAACCCCGTACATGTCATAACGTGCTGTATAATCTCGAAACTTACCCTTTTCCGGTTCAAAAAACAGCCTTACATTTCCTATGGGGCCATTTCTCTGCTTAGAGACAAAAACGTCCGCTATATTGCTAATGGCATCCATTTTCAGTTGCCATTCCGCATGCTTTGACGTCCCTTCAGGTGGTTGTTTTCTCAACTCGTAGTATTCTTGCCTGTACAAAAACATCACGACATCGGCATCTTGTTCTATACTTCCCGAATCCCGCAAATCTGATAGCTGAGGTCTCTTATCATCACGTTGTTCTACAAGCCTAGACAATTGAGATAGCGCTACCAAAGGAATGTTTAGCTCCTTTGCTATAGCTTTCAAGCCCTGAGTTACCTCCGATACTTCCTGCACCCTGTTTTCTCCGCTTCTTTTTGTCGTACCTTTTACTAATTGCAGATAGTCTAAGAAAACTACCCCCACATTGTAGAGCTGATGCATTCTCCTTATCCTCGTCCTGAGGGCACTAATGGACAGTACAGAAGAATCATCTACGATAAATGGCAGATCGCATATATCTTCGCTAGCTTTTAGCACATGTTGTAGATCTGTGTTGCTTATCTTCCCCGATAGTGCCTTATATGAGCTAATTTCTGACTCAATGGATATGATCCTGGATGCAATGTGCTCAGCAGACATTTCTAAAGAGAAAAAGCCCACACTTTTACCCTGCTCTCTCAAAGATTTACACGCGTTCAACGCCATATTGAGTGCCATAGCAGTTTTTCCCATGGAAGGACGCGCTGCGAGAACTATAAGATCAGAATTTTGCAGCCCATTTAGTATGCCATCCAAATCTTTGAAGCCCACAGTCACTCCCTGCAACACTCCGGCGTCGCCGCGAGCAGACTCTATTTTCTTTCTGACACCTTCTATCAAAGTAGAAAATCTATGATAATTCTTGTCAGATTTGCCTCTGGTACCCAACAAAAATAGCCTTTGTGATGCGTCTTCTATCTGTTGCTCTGCAGAATTGTCAAAGTCATAGTCATACGCATTAGAAACGACGTCATTGCCCAAAGAAATCAAACATCGCCTGATATGTGCATCAAAAACCACCTTGGCAACACTCTTGATGTCAAAAATGACACTAGCCTTGGCGGCAATTTTCGCTAAATATTCCGCACCTCCACTTTCAATAAGGGCTTCGTCATTATCAAAAAACATTTTGAGGCTAATCTCATTTGCAGAAAGGCCTCTCTTATTTATCTTTACTATCTGGTCAAAAATACGCCTGTGTAAAGGGTCGAAAAACACATCCGTGCTTATCATGTCCTCAAGAGCATCACAAATCCTGTTATCGCGCAGCATGGCACCGATTAGTAATTGCTCAGCCTCGATATTGTTAGGAAGACTAGATATGTTTTCCAGCAAACTCTTCTCCTGTAATTTTCCTGTCGAAGTCACGCCATCTACCTAGATCTTCCTCTATGCTTACCTTGATACATGCCCTTCATGCTCACCAACATCTGCCAGAATCCATTCCTAAGTCTACTTTGATCTACACCTATAAGCCTCTGATGCTTCTCAGACATAACTAGCCTGGTCCACCTACCTATGGGTTCCATAAACCCAACTATTTTGACAGGATTCTCGTACTCAACACTGCTCTGCTTCGTATTTTGAATTGC
The DNA here is from genome assembly GCF_036903315.1 of Anaplasma bovis. Lineage (NCBI taxonomy): Bacteria > Pseudomonadati > Pseudomonadota > Alphaproteobacteria > Rickettsiales > Anaplasmataceae > Anaplasma > Anaplasma bovis. The sequence continues at coordinate 18,720 of NZ_JAWLNY010000002.1, forward strand.
AATTCGCTCTCTGGCAAGCTCCCTGTTTTTCTTTTCCAGATACAATTTATGCTTTTCCTCATCACTGAGCTGCTCTTCCTCATCATGCTCCTGAAAAATAACGCTTATACGCCTATATATGTAGGCACAGCCCGCACGCAGGCACCAAAGCCCAAGGCACGCAAGCATAATTATAAGGACACCACCAAGAACCTTGAAAGCCATTTTAATCACGAGATAAGGGCATATACCTATTCTAACACAATGTGTTAAAATGAAAAAGACATGGATATCATTGCTCTCCCACACTTATCAGGAGTGTATAACTTTGGATGAAGATCGCAAACTCATTATGAATGCCTCAGATTACATGAAACTAGCAATGGAAGAGGCTTTGAAGAGTACAGAAGAAGTCCCAGTGGGAGCTGTGGTAGTAAATTGCGACACTATAATATCGCAAGCTCATAACCTTACCTCATACAAGGTTGATCCTACGGCACATGCCGAGATTTTAGCGATAAGAGAAGCCTGTACAAAGCTGCGTTCCATTATATTAAATAACTGCGATATATATGTCACTCTCGAACCATGCGCGATGTGTGCCCAAGCAATATCTTTTGCGAGAATCAGGAGAATATACTTCGGAGCGTACAACGCAAGGCTGGGAGGAATAGAAAATGGAGCAAGAATATTTAAGCACTGCTACCACGTGCCTGAAGTGTACGGAGGTTTTTTTGAAGAAGAGAATTCGAAGATACTAAAAACCTTCTTTCAGAAAATACGCAAATGATACTACTTACACCCTAAATACTCCAAGTGAAACCTGCTCCCATAGCCGCAAGAAGCACGAGCTGTCCTTCCAGCAATTTGCCCTCTTTTCTCATAAAATGTATCGCTAAAGGTATAGATGCAGCGGATATATTTGCATGCTTTGCTATATACAACGCAACTCTGCTCATATTCGAAATAGACTAGCTCCCCAGGTAAAACCTGCTCCCATATAGCTGCAAAAAGCACGAGCTGTCCTTCCAGCAGTTTGCCCTCTTTTTTCATAAAATGAATCGCCAAAGGTATAGATGGCAGACGTATTAGCCATGCCTTTCTATATACAACGCAACTCTGCTCATACCCTAAGTAGACTAGCTCCCCAGGTAAAACCTGCGCCCATAGCTGCAAAAAGCACGAGCTGTCCTTCCAGCAGTTTGCCTTCTTTTCTCATGAAATGCATCGCCAAAGGTATAGATGCAGCGGATGTATTTGCATGCTTTTCTATATACAACGCAACTCTGTCATTCGGAAAGTTAAGTTTTTTGGTTACCAGGTCTACTATGCGAACATTTGCCTGATGGGGAATGAACCAATCAATGTCGTCGATGCTGATACCAGTTTTGTCCAGAATATCTCTAATCACCGAACATAGCCTAATTACTGCATGTTCGAACAGTACAGGTCCCTTCATTCGTATGTGCCCCGCAGTGTTGGTAGTGCAAACTCCTCCATCGGTATACAATATGTCACTTAGGCTTCCATCAGACCTAAGAATAGTGGAGATAAATCCCCTATCACCCGCATTTTCGTCAACTCCCAAAATGCACGCACCTGCGCCATCACCGAATAACACACAAGTTGATCTATCTTCCCAGTCCACGATTTTTGACATCGCCTCGGCTCCCACCACCAATGCCACCCTCGCCTGACCGCTCTTGATTAAGGAATCAACTACCGAAAGTGCGTACACAAAACCCGAGCAGGCAGCATTTATGTCGAACGCATACGCATTTGTACATCCAAGCTTACTTTGCAACATAGTTGCAACACTCGGAAGTGTCCTGTCAGGAGTGGATGTGGCAACCACTATCAGATCTACATCACAAGCAGAGATTCCCGCATCTCTTATTGCACATGCAGCCGCTTCTGAAGCCATATGTAACGTAGTATCCTGTGGACCGGCAATATGTCTACTCTTGATTCCAGTTCTCTTAACTATCCACTCATCAGTGGTATCCACCATCTTCGACAAATCGTCATTTGTTACCACATTCTCAGGCAGAAAATGCCCGGTACCTCTCAAAATGGCCTTCATATCAAATCGCACTTATCTCTGAAGCAATTTTTGATATGATGTTGTTGCGCGCTGCATCAACAGCCACTTTGATGGCATATGCGTAAGTAATATCATCACTGTCTCCGTGACTTTTTACAACAACGCCATTCAACCCCAGCATGACGGCACCGTTGTACTCCTTTGGATTCAAGGACCTCATGCCCTTCTTTAAGGCAGAAGAAATAAAACATGAAGCTATTTTACAAATTAGAGAAGACTTCAGTATTTCCTTGAACACGTGAACCGTAAACCTGCCTGCAGCCTCTGCTGTCTTGAGCATCACGTTACCCGAAAATCCATCAGTAACAACCACGTCAACTTCTCCTAAAAACGCATCATCGGGCTCCACATAACCATGAAAATTTATCGTAGAAGTGGCCCCTTTGAGCAGAGAAGACGCCTCCTGCACAACATATGTTCCCTTCGATTCTTCTTCCCCTACGTTGAGAAGCCCTACTCTTGGATTTTGTATACCCAACACTACCTTTGCGTACGCGGCCCCCATTACCGCAAACTGAAACAGAATATCCGCACCACACTCTATGCTGGCGCCCAAATCCAGAATTACAAACTTACCATCCCTGGACGGCATACAACCTGCTACTGCAGGCCTATCTATGCTATTCATAGTACCTAGAATGTACCTTGATATTGCCATAAGAGCTCCCGTGTTACCTGCTGACACTACACAGGACACCAAACCCTTCTTTAGGTCTTCTATCGCATTCCACATACTGGTTTTCCTGCGATGCCTCAACGCGAAAGACGGCTTGTCAGACGCAAGAACCACCCCCGGTACATCTATGAAAATGCTGTTCTCTTTTACCCTCTTGTATTTGTCTATAATGGGTAGCACAACGTCCTTTTTCCCGTATATGCTAAAGTGAACTTTACAATTGCAAGGAATCTCTCCGGATAACACAAGATCTGCTCCACCTATTACAGCCTCAGGAGCCGAATCACCACCCATAGCATCAAGCGCTACAGATACACTTCCATCAGAACTATTCATGTTAACAACTACACCTTAGATTTCGCTACTTGTTTACCGTTGTAATATCCGCCAAGACACACATGATGCGAAAGTTTATATTCACCTGTAGTGGGATCAACAAGAACATTTGGAGCTTGTAATCCAAGATGAGACCTGTGCATATTGCGTCGCGACTTCGATTTCTTTCTCTTAGGTACAGCCATTACATAACCCACATTGACGAAACCATCGATTATCACTTAGAAAACGAGCATTGGCAACAGCACTTTTAAGTTGTGCGAAGCTTTTCACTCATTGTGCCCCGCATATCAAGCAAAAATGTGAGTCATACTTATCTACAGTGGCCTCCCCTGGCCTTTAGCTCTCATATCCCGCAAGTTAACTTTTTTGGTGCACTGGAATAGCTAACTGCTACTATTACCAGGTTGTTTTATTAGCATGTGCAAATAGTGTACAAAAACTTCAGCTTCAAAGTACTCTCTGAATACAATAAAGCCCGCATAGGAATCCTACATACACCACATGGGATAGTGCATACTCCCGCCTTTATTTTCTGCGCTACAAAAGCATCTATAAAATCGCTACCTATGGGTGCTGTACGTGAATGTGGGACACAAATTATACTATCGAACACCTACCATCTGGCACTTCAGCCTGGAGAAGATGTAATTCAGTCATTGGGCGGTCTTCACAAAATGATGGGATGGAATGGCCCAATGCTAACGGATTCTGGAGGATATCAGATTTTCAGCCTTGGATACGGCTCTGTATCTGAAGAACTCAAGAATAAGCGTAAAACAAATCGCGCTTCCTTGCTAAAAATAGATGAAGACGGAGCAAGATTTAGGTCACACATAAATGGCAAGACGTACTACCTAACACCGGAAGTATCCATGGATATTCAACGCAAGCTAGGAGCCGACCTTGTTGTGGTACTAGATGAGTGCACACCCTTCCATACGAGCTACGAATACACAAAACAGTCAATGCGTTTAAGTACGCGGTGGGCTCGAAGGTCACTTACCGCTTTTGAAAACTTTAATGACTATACACAGGCACTGTATTGCGTTGTACAGGGAGGAGTATATAGTGATTTGAGAAGGGAAAGTTGTGAATTTGCCAATAACTCAAATTTCTTCGGAAATGCGATAGGAGGTTCTCTAGGCGCATGTAAATCAGAGATGTACGACACAGTATCAATGACCAACGAGTTATTGGATAAAAAAAGACCGGTACATCTTCTAGGCATTGGTAATATAGTGGATGTATTTCAGGGGGCGCTGTACGGAATAGATACTTTTGACTGTGTATACCCCACAAGAATAGCAAGGCATGGCTCTGCGCTAGTCAAACCACAAAACAGGAATGTTAGCTCAAAAGAATATATAAACCTGAACAACGCAGAATTTAGGAATAGCACTAACCCTATAGAAGAGTGTTGCACCTGCTATACATGCAAAACCCACTCTACTGGGTACTTGCATCACTTATTAAAAGCACGAGAACTTTTGGCGTACACACTCCTCACGATACACAACATACACTTCATGAATAACGTTATGCAGTTGATTAGAAGAGCTATCGCAAGTAAAACATTAGAAAAAGAGCTGGCACTGTGGTGTGAAGGCATACGCATGGGCTAAGTCTAAAAGTGGGGGAGATAAAATTCGCTGATATCCGTACTCTAGAAGTTGTTGCCTGACAAATATTCCTTAACTTCTTGTGACTTGGGGTTATTGAATACTTCTTTGGTTATACCGTATTCAACTATCTTACCAGCACCAAAAAAGGCCACCCTATCCGATATTCTCTGTACCTGTTTAATAGAGTGAGTAACAACAACTATCGTAAACTTCTTTTTTAGGTCCTTTATGAGATTTTCAACCACAACTGTCGCGGCTGGATCAAGTGCTGAACATGGCTCATCCATCAATAACATTGTAGGCTTAACCGAAATAGCACGCGCTATACACAACCGCTGCTGCTGCCCACCTGAGAGCTTATAAGCATCGTCACGCAGTCTGCCCTGCAGCTCTTCCCACAGACCAACATTCCTCAAACTCTCCTCAACTATGTCGTCAAGTTTCTTCTTACTTCTTGCCATACCATGCAACTTTGGACCATAAGCTATATTGTCGTATATAGACTTGGGAAACGGATTGGGCTTCTGAAACACCATGCCCACGCTGGCCCTCAACAAAGCAACATTCGTTCCCGGTGCATAAACATCTACCCCGTCGACAAAAATAGACCCACTGGTTATGCAATTCGAAACGAAGTCGTTCATGCGATTATAGCATCTCAAAACCGTAGACTTCCCACATCCTGAAGGCCCTATGAACGCAGTAACTTCTCTCCTGTAGACATTAAGGTTGATATCGAACAGGATCTGCTTCTCGTCGTACCACAAATTTAAATTTTTAACTACAGCATGTACTTCAGGCATCTCAATTACTGTTCCCTATACATAAAAACACGGTGCATTAACAATCCCCAGCAAACATATCAAAAAACGACAATTTGAGTTATAACATATACTCACAACACTGCACTAGAGTCTATCTCCTATCATCCAGTACCTTCCCCTGTAGTACAAGAGAGAATCCTCTTCATCCAGAAGATTACATTCCAAGACACGTCCAACAATTATATCATGATCCCCTCCATCGTACCTGCCGTACACGGAGCATTTTAAATAAGCCACAATACCACACAGTATAGGCATACCGTCAGAGATTAGAAAGTCACATCTTTCCCAGTGCCCTTCCCTTCTCTCAGCGAAGTCTTCCGATATGCTTTTTTGGCCGTCACTCAGTATATTTACTATAAACCTTGAACATCCACTGAATACGGGAAATCTGGATGATGATCTTTCCATAGAAAAAAGCACTAGAGGAGGATTTAATGATACGGAGTTAAACGAACTCACGGTGACGCCGTACATTGCACCCACACTATCGATAGTTGTAACCACGGTCACACCAGTGGCAAACCTGCTCATACAAGCTTTGAAGCGCTCTCCTGACACACCACTATCGAACTGCATGCATAAACTCTACAGACTACCTAAACATACTCCGAAAAGCAGTAACCACCCCACGTATATATTCGCCTTGAACATATGCATGCACTTTTCAGGATTGTCAAAATCTGCGCACCTATACTGATAATAGAATACGCCCAGAATGGTCAGTATACACACATAGTACAGCCAACTCAACCCCGATATAATCCCACAAGACAACCACATCGTAATTGTTATTAGGTTCATCCTCAATATGTATGTCCTACTTTTGTCGCCAAACTTAAGCGCAGAACTTCCCAATCCCAAAATTGCATCATATTTCTTATCTTGATGAGCATACATAGTGTCAAACGCGACAGTCCAAAATGCACACCCTATGTATAGAAAAATAGACTCTAAGGTGAGCCTATTGGCGACTATTGCAGAGCCTATTAGAACACCAAAATTCCATACAATACCCAAAAAGATTTGCGGACAGGTGGTAAACCTCTTCATCAATGGATAAAGTACAACCCCAATTGCGCATATTACACTTAGGTAGCAGGACAACAGGTTCGTAAAAAGTAATAAAGCACATGGAACGGGAAGCAAGAGCACTACCAGTATGACGGCATTCCTTACCGTTAATCTCCCATCTGCGAGAGGTCTGTTTTTCGTCCTCTGTACTTTAGAATCTATATCCCTGTCGAAGATGTCATTTATGGCGCACCCAATAGATCTCATTGAGAGCCCGCCAACTATCACTAACAAAAACGCTGACAATATCTTTATCAGGCTATCTGCAGCGAGAACCACGCTTGCACAAGACGGTAATATGGCCAGCAACGTTATGTCACTACTTTTGAGCCTTATTAGGTCACGACATGAGAGCAGAATATGTCGCATTTCTTTCTACAACCTCCAGCAACACCGCAAAACACACTATGCCACATAGTATGGGCATACCATCAGAGATTAGAAAGTCACACCTTACACAGTGCTCCTCCCTTTGCCAATATATTTACCATAAACCTGGAACACTCACACCAAATACGGGAAATCTGGATGATGATCTTTCGAAAGAAAAAGTACTACGGTAAAGCATCAACTTTACAAGCTACCCAAACATACCCCGAAAAACAGCCACCACCCAGCGAGTATATTCATTAAGAACATATGCATGCACTTTTCGGGACTGTCAAAATCTGTGCACCTATATTGATAGTAGAAAACGCCTATAGCGCCTAGCATGCACATGTAGAATGGCCAGTTCAGCCTTGATACAATTCCACAGGACGTCCACATTATAATGGTTATAATGTTCATCCCCAATATGTACGCACGACTTTTATCACCAAACTTAAGTGCGGAACTACCTACTCCCAAAATTGCATCGCATTCCTTATCTTGATGAGCATATATAGTGTCAAATGCCACAGTCCAGAATGCGCAGCCTATGTACATCAAAATGCATCCCAAGGTCAGCTTATTAGCAACTATTGCGCAACCTATGAGAACACCAAAATTCCATACAATACCCAGAAAAATTTGTGGACATGTTGTAATCCTTTTCATCAATGGATAGAGTGCAGCTCCAATCGCACATATTACACTTAGGTAACAGGTCAATGGGTTCGTAAAAAGTAATAAAGCACATGGAACGGGGAGCATGAGCATTATCAGTATGGTAGCATTCTTTACTGTTAATCTCCCATCTGCAAGCGGCCTGTTTTTCGTCCTCTGTACTTTGGAATCTATATCCCTGTCTAAGATGTCATTTATTACACAGCCAATTGTGTGCATAAAAACCGCACCAATTGTGACCAGCAAAGACGCCGACAATATTTTTGAAAGGCTATTATTTGCAGCAAGGACCACACTTGCACAGGACGGAAATATAGAAAGCAGCGTTATATCGCTTCTTATTAGCCCTCTAAGGAGGTCCCAGTACGACACGAATAGGCGTCGCATTTTTACTATCTCTAACAACTCATTACCTTCACACACACTTGAGGCACGTAAAAAGTGCCCACTTCTCAATTAATGATGGCTTTAGAATAATAAGACCTCACCACGTTTTCAACCTGTTTTAAAAACACATATACTTTTGCGGGGCCATCTGCAGCAAGGCCCCCTGCACAGGGGGAACACGGAAAGTAATGTTGCGTCACTCATACTTGACTTCAGCAGGTCCCAGTACAACAGGAATAGATGTCGCATTTCTACTGTCTCCAGCAACTCATTATCCTCACTACACATTTGGGAGCACGTAAAAAGTGCCTACTTCTCAATCAATTATGGCTTGGGGCAATAAGACTTGGCCATGTTTTCAACCTGTTTTAAAAACACATATATATTTGCGAGGCATAGGTTCTTGACAAAATTTGGTGCAGACTATAACCTGGCCTAGTGCTATTACTAGTCGGAGTCTGTACACAAGATGAAGAGAACTTTTCAGCCGAGCAGGCTTGTTAGAAAGCGTAGACATGGCTTCCGTGCTAGGATGTCCACTAGATGGGGTAGGAAGGTTCTTAGCCGTAGGCGTGCAAAAGGCAGGAGTGTTTTGTGCGCTTGAGGGGTCTCGTTACACTGAAGCATAGGAAGGAGTTCGTGCATGTTAGGTCTGCTGGTCTCTCTGCAAGTTGCGGAGGGCTGGTGTTGCAGGCAGTTCGTGCATTTAGCCCGTCTCCAGACGCTATTGAAGTTGGATTTACGGTCAGTAAGAAGTCTGGGAATTCTGTGACCCGTAATAAGATACGTCGTAGGATGAGGGTTGCTGCTCAGGACATCTTACCTGAGAGGGCTAATAAGGATTTTTGTTATGTATTGGTTAGTAGCAGCAGACTTGCGGATGCTACTCTACAAACACTGAAGAGCAACCTGGTTGTTTGCCTTAAGAGGTTGAGATTGCATTTGTGAGGGCCTGAGTTAGCGAGGTACTTGTTTGGATATTGAAGTATGGACATTCTGAAACTGCTCTTATGCGCGCCAGCTGTTGCTCTGCTTCTGTTCACGGGTTTTTTCTTATCTTTTTCTTCCAGGTGGATTCAAATTAGGAGGTTGCCGGAGGCTTTTTCTCAGCTGTTTAGGGACAGGGGCAGGGATTTCAGTTCAATTTCCGCATTATGCGCCATAGTTGGGGGAAATCTTGGAGTTGGAAATTTATCTGGAACTGCTGTAGCTCTGAGGGCTGGGGGCCCTGGATTTATAGTATGGATGGTTCTCATAATCATTGTTACCTCAATAATAAAGTACGCTACCTGCTACATTAGCATAATGACACGGACAACTAAGGGTGAGAAAACCTTTGGTGGGCCTGTGGTGTTTCTAAGAGAGTCATTCAAGTCAAAGTGGGCCTCTATAGTCTCAATGGTAATAACTGCGATATGCGCATTAACTGTTGGGAACATGGTGCAGGTCAATTCTTTATCGATTTCCATGAACATAGTTGGTGGCACTCCACTTGCTGCCGGTGCGCTAATCACTTTACTACTAGTGATGGTGAACATTATGGACACGCGCGGCGTAAGTTCATTAATCTCGAAAGTTGTTCCCCTTATGACGGTGTCTTATTTTCTATTAGCATCAATAACCTTGACAAAATTTGGGAAAAACATAGTTCCGTCGCTGTTGCTAATATATGAAAATGTTTTCAGTGTAAGCAGTTTCAAAAACGGAGCGATTTTGGCTTTCATAGCTGAAACCCTGGCTGTTATTCAAGTTGGTGCTTTGCGAGGAATATTTGCCACAGACATAGGGTTGGGGTTGGAGGGGACCGTACATTCGCTGGTAAATAGTGAGCTCAAGCAGCGTGATTTTGCCCTACAGCAGAGTCTGATATCCTTAGTATCGCCGCTTATAGTAGCTGTGGTAGCGCTGATGACAACCATGGTATTGCTGTGCACTGGAGTATGGGGAGACATGGCGCTCGAGAGTACAAATATGTGCCTTACAGCATTTTCTAATGCTATTGGAGGCACTTACGCGAAGTATGCTCTGACTCTAGTTTTGTTCTGTTTCTCATTTACCACGATACTCACTTGGCTTGTGTGTTCAAAAGAAGCGGTATCCTACGTGTTCGGTGGCAATACTTTCTATGAAAAGTGTTGGGTTGTTCTGTTCACTTCTGTTCTTCCTATAGGTTCTATATGCACAGTGAGTTTTATATGGAACGTTGCAGACTTGGCGGTATCAGTCGCAACCATTGCCAACACCGTAGGTATATTACTAATATTTTCAAAATATAGGGACATGTTCGATTCTACGGGTGAAAAGCGATAAGCAGTTGCAATGGGTTAGAGTCTGAAATTTCTATGCCACAATCTGTTGGTCGCAGCAGTTTTGACTATTATCGAGCGTTTCTTCAGCCATACGTAGTGTACTCCTTTGAGCTCCATGTCACTCTTTCCTACGTGTGCCGCTTTGTAGCACTTAGCTAACACTGACCCAAAATCTATTACCAGCTCTATCTGCTCTGTACAACGCCGCATTATGAAGTCATCATTGCCACTTATGAGAACTCTTCTGTCGTATACGCACCCGTCCTGTGTGCATAAAAGTCTGTTCTCATCGCCTTCTGTATCGTTGTATTCGCTTTTTGTTATCTTTGCTTGACCATTATCTCTTGCCCACGAAGAGTAGGTAAGTCCTGATGCAGAACCTGTTAGAGTGGCAAAATATAGCTTACCGTCTCTGCCCATAGTTGCCGCACCTTTAAAATCACACAAAATGTCTGGAGGCCTGTAGAAAAATGCTGCTGCAATACCACATCCTATGAACAAGGCTCCTCCCACAATTCTGAGACCACCTCTACATAGGCATATTACCACTAATCCCAAAGTCAAACTCAACACGGAAGCGGTGGGAATGCAGAAAAAAGTGGGAATTCCCATCCTGGTACTTGCTGCGTATTCCGCTACGTAAAGAACGGATCGTACCGACAATTCTAAAATATATGAAATACCTATGTCTCCACCTAATATGCAATAGAAGAGCACATACAATACTCCCATGGGTATGATTACAAACGTTGTCAAAGGTATAGCTACGATATTTGCCAAAATGCCCACGATAGAAAAATAGTGGAAATGGTATATAACGTATGGAGCAGTAGCGAAACTAGCCGCTGTTGATGCCATAAATGTCAGGATAATATATCTTATCACTGCATTCATAGACGCAGTAGCAGCGGACACACGACCTCCAAAAGACACTAGTGCAAGTACTGCTGCAAATGACATCTGAAAGCTTGGTGATAGGAGCGCTTCTGGATTGTGGATCAATATTACAAGCGCTGAAATTGATAAAGAGCGCAACCCACTGCATTGCCTATCAAAGATGATTCCTAGAAGAGCAAGCGTCACCATTATAAAGGCTCTGAGTGCCGAGATTGATACGCCAGAAATAAGTAAATAGAAAAAACTCCCTACTATCGCTGTAACCGCACACAATTTCTTGATATTGTAGAGGAGAGATAATGACTCAAAGCATGCAAACGTGTGCCTCAAGAACAGAAATATCATTCCTGAAACAAATGACAAATGTATTCCTGAAATTGCGAAAAGATGCGCTAACCCTGAATTTCTGACATTCTTTTGTATATCCTTACTCAACCCCAGTCTTTTTCCTATTAGCAATGCAGACATGACTTCCGCACAATCCTTACTCAACCCCAGAGAAAATATTCTGTACGCACTGAGCCTAGTTCTTTCCACCCAATGCATGAGTGTTATCTTGTCTGACCTTTTGTGCAGAGTGACCATTGATGTGGTATACCCAACAGCGCTTATACCTTTGAAATATGCAACACGCGCAAAATCATACCCCATGTAGGAAACTGGCGCACTGGGAGGCATTAATACCGCAGAAAATTTTACTGTGTCACCTATTTTTATGGCAGGATCAATTTTTGTTCTTACCGCCAATCTGACACAAATATCGTGGAATGTGTAGGCTCTTACATTACAGAACAGCACTTGTGCATATCCTGGTTTATAGTTTATCTCACTAATAACACCCAACGCGCCTTTTACGTATCTTTTATGTTTTATCATAGTATGTTTATGACAAAGCATATGTGTTCGTACATATGCACCTACAAATCCCAGCCCTGCCATAGCTAAACAAATGTATAATATTCTCCACTTAGTGCTAAATATGCCAAATGCTATAAGAACTATAATTGTCGTCCCGACTATAAAAAGTGAATAAACTTCGGGCTCACTATTGAAAGAAAAATACGCAACTATCCCAAGTGATAAAAATACTGTAGCCCATGTCACAAAATGAGTTTTCTGCTCCGAAAACTCGTACACGAATGCATCCCAAATGTGTATTACCTTTGGTATTGAACGATTTATAGCACTTACGCATTCTATTAAAAACTTTACAGATACGCAAGAACCCGAATGCTTAGGTTTGGTACAATTTTAGGAAATAGCAGTTAAAGCTCGTAATCTAATCTGAGCTTTCCGGAGGTTTTTCTCTCAACTGATAAAATAATATCATCGGACACACTCTTGATGTCATCTTCAGTCATGGTCCCTTCTCTCGATGATATAACAACAGAGACAGCTATAGATGTCTTGTTTTCAGATATACCATCACCGTTATAGACGTCGAAAACCCTCACCTCTTCGACATTTCTTATAGATTTTATAGAGTCAACAAGCGTAGCAGCACTCACAGTTTTATCCAACACGAATGCAAAATCCCTCTTCACGGGCTGATATTTATTGACACAAAATCCAGATTTCTTTTCTGCGGGAGAATATCTCTTAATACTCTCTGTGAACACCTCAAAACACACGGCAGAATGCTTTAGCTTCAAAAACTCGATAATCTCAGGATGGACTTCCCCCACATATCCGCACAAGACATCACGAAGATATATATCAGCTGATCTACCCGGATGCATATAGCTCCTACCTGATGACGGAACATACCGCAGATCATCTTCGCTTACACCAAATTGTACCAATAACTGCTCTACATCGCTCTTAACATCAAAAAAATCAAATCCTCTTATTTCTGAATGCAAATTTTTGGGCAAAAAATTCCCCGACCTTAGAGCACATACAACATGTTCACTTCTATCGATAGACAGATATATATCCCCCATCTCAAATATACTTACACTCTCGCTTCCGCATGCCTGATTGTCAGCAGAAACTTGCAGCAGATTGGCCAATATGGTCGGACGCATAACATCGAACTGATTGCTTATAGGATTCTCTATACGCATGTCATCAACAGAAAAACCAAACTTCTCTGCCACACTACTAGCCAGAAAAGACCACGTTACAACTTCAGTCAATCCCGAGGAAAGCATGGAAGTACGCATCTTCTGTTCTAAATGGGACGTATTCTCGCAAGAACTCCCGCCGCTACACGGAGGTCCCACCTCCTCCATACGAATATCGTCATAGCCATGTATTCGTATGACCTCTTCCACTAAATCAATTTCAGATTTTACATCAAGCACCCGCCAAGAAGGCACTTTTACCTTCCATAGTTTTTCATCATCACTGCGTCCCACTGAAAACCCTAGAGACTCTAAGATTCCAGCCACGCGCTCCTCGGCAATAGAAACATTACATATCCGCGCAATGGAACTCACCCTGAAATCTATAGTTACATCAGGTAAGTCCACATTCCTAGACGATTCTACACTTGCACAAGGTTTGCCACCGCAATACTGCAGAACCAGAGAAGTAGCAAGGTCCAACCCCGCCTTAATCGTACCCAAATCCACATGTCTGGAGAACCTATGGGCAGCCTCTGTGGAAACGTTATGAACTCTAGATGACACTGCAATGGTTACAGGATCGTACCACGCAGATTCTAGAAAAATGTCTTTAGTTGCACGCGCGCAAGCACTAACTTCTGCACCCATAATCCCCGCAAGACAATGCACAGTGCCCCCAGAATCTTTTACTACTATATCATCCGTAGTAAGTTCATAAATTTTGCCATTTAGAGCCTTGATTTTCTCCTGAGGAGCACTTTTCCCTATAAGTAAATTGCCCCCTAAAGCATCCATGTCATACACGTGCATAGGTCTGTTGAGCAATAGCATTACATAGTTGAGTATGTCAACAACACACGAAACAAGCTTGATTCCTGAAGACATCAATCTGTCCATAATCAACCTTGGAGGACATTCACCATTTTTTACAGATCTTATAACCCTGCCTGCGAACGCACCATCACAGCGCATTTCAACATCTATAGGCGATACATCACTATGCAGATCACCTAGATTTGCAGCAGGAAACTGCTTCAATGCCCCCACACCCGCAGCAGCCAACTCCCTTGCAATGCCATATATGCCCAAACAGTCTCCCCTATTAGGAGTAATGGTAATTTCAATTATCTTATCTGCAGGAAAAAAAATCTCCCCCACATCAAAGCCTGACAAATCTACAATACCCGAAGAATCTTCTGCCGAAACATCCAGCTCGCTTAAAGAGCATAACATGCCACAACTTTCTTCGCCCCTAATTGAAACTCTAGAAATAGTCGTGCCGCTCTTTGGTACCACTGAACCTTCTTTAGCCAAGACAGTCAGCATCCCCTTACGGACATTTGGCGCGCCACAAACCACCTTACTAACGGCACACCCATCAAAGACATCGCATATGACCAGCTTATCTGCACGCGGATGGGGCTTAACTTCTTCTACCTTGGCAACTACAAAAGAATCTCCATACTCTTCCCTTAGACTAGGTAAAAGCTGCGCCTCAATTCCTATAGAGGACAACTTATCTACAAGAAAATCCGCAGAGCAATGGATATTACCCAAATAGTCCAACAACCAGGAGTACGCAAACCTCACTCCCAAGCCCCCATCACATCAACTTCATCACTAACTACTTTGGAACCGCTATCCCGACATCCCTATCTACAAGTTCGATAATAGCGGTCGGAGCACAATCACCCACACGATTGCCACACTTGATGATGCGAACATACCCGCCATTACGCGCTTTATATCTTTCCGCAAGAACCTGCATAAGCTTACCAGACACTTCCTGGCTACCGATTCTAGACAACAGGAGCCTCCTACCACTCAAAGGATCTTTGGTACTATACCTTTTGGCTATAGTAATCAATTTTTCCACAAAAGGCCTTAAATCCTTTGCCTTTGGAAGCGTAGTAACTATCTTCTCCTTCTTTAGAAGAGAAACTGCAAGATTGGCCATCATGGCCATCCTGTGCGCCGTGGGGCGAGAAAACTTCCTACAACTTAAAGCATGCCTCATATAATACCCCCACCGTAAACTATAAACACCTAATCCTCACTATACTGCTTGCTGAGGTCTTCTATGGACTCCGGAGGCCAGTTGGGAATCTTCATACCCAAATGCAGATTCATACTAGCAAGAACCTCATTAATCTCATTAAGGGACTTCCTACCAAAATTCGGAGTACGCAGCATATCAGACTCTGTCTTCTGCACCAGATCCCCTATGTATGTTATATTGTCATTCTTCAAACAATTATGAGACCTAACAGAAAGCTCTAGTTCATCAACTTTACGCAGAAGATTATGATCATAAGGAAGTACACCCTCCTCTTTATCAACTTTCTTCCTAGATTCTTCAATTTCATCAAAGCTTATGAACGCCTGGAATTGATCCTGCAAAATCTTTGCCGCAACCGCAACAGCCTCATCAGGAGCTACAGACCCATCAGTTTCCAGAGACATAATAAGCCTGTCATAATCTGTAAACTGACCTATCCTGCTGCTTTCTATCCTGAAGGAAACCCTCTTCACGGGGCTATAAAGCGCATTGGTTGGAATAAACCCGGGCACAACGCTACCAGCGGCCCTGGGAGAGACACCATTTGCAACAGATGCCGGCACATAGCCTTTGCCGCTGTTGACGTAGATCTTGACACTAAAGTCGACATCCTTCCCAAGAGTGCAAATGTGCAGGTCCTTATTTAAAATAACGTAGTCACTCGAATCGCCAATGTCAGCAGCAGTTACTTCCGCAGGCCCCTTGGCAACCAACCTTATAACCCTACTGTCCGAATTTAACAACTTAACCCTTAGCATACTGAGATTAAGTACCAAATCCGCAACATCTTCCCTGACTCCCGATAAAGAGGTCAGCTCATGCGACACACCCTCAACTTCTATGCCGTAGACCGCAAATCCCCTAAGAGAAGACATCATCACACGTCTCAAGGCATTACCCAAAGTCAGGGCAAATCCGCTTTCCAGGGGCTCTACCACCAACTCAGCCACACGCTTCGGATCACTTCCACTCACAACCCTTATCGAGGAGGGCCTAGTTAATTTATCCCAGTGATCTGCCATGGAAAGACCATCTCCATAGCATAGATCGCCAGCATCATCTTCGCCAGAAACTACCATAAAAACTTCTCATATCAAAAACTATACCCTACGCCTCTTCGGCAATTTACACCCATTATGAGGAAGCTTTGTCGTATCCTTTATGGATGTCACATTGAGATTACAAGTCTGAACAGCCCTGATAGCAGCTTCTCTACCCGCACCAGGCCCCGCTACATGAATCGATACCGTCTTCATCCCGTTTCGCTCAACAACAGCCTTCACTGCCCTAGCAACAGTCTCCTGCGCAGCATACGGTGTAGACTTCTTAGAACCCTTAAAATTACAAGCCCCCGCAGATGTGGTTACCAACACATGCCCCTGCTGATCTGTAACAGTCACAATGACATTATTGTAAGTGGCACAAACGTGCACTCTCCCGACAACTACGTTTCTTTTTTTCTTAACTATCGCCATAAAACCCCACTACTTCTTCTTTGCAGCAATAGCCAATCTAGAGCCCCCCTTACGAGTCCTCGCATTAGTGTGAGTCCTCTGCCCTCGCACAGGAAGCTTCTTTCTATGCCTTAACCCTCTGTAACAACCTATATCAATCAGAAACTTTATGTTCATGGCGACTTCTTTTCTTAAGTCAGCCTCAACAACATATCCAGACCTGATATAACTTCTGAGCTTGGCTATATCGTCATCGCCCAAAGAAGACACTCTAGCATTTTCATCTACACCGCAACCCTGACAGATCTTTGAAGCAGAAGAACGACCTATGCCATATATATACGTCAAAGCGACAACTACACGCTTATTCACGGGGATGTTAACCCCACCTATACGCGCCACCTAAGCACCCCAAAAATACGAATGTGACAATTCTATAACAAATGTATCTAACACCGTCAACTAGTTATTTATACCTACTACTTTGCCCCTTATATCAGCAAAGACCTCATCCACCGGTTTGTTGCCGTTTATTTTCACAACCTTATCGCCATAGTAACCCTCAAGCTCACGCACCACACGTTCGTACTCTAAAATCCTTCGCTCAACCACATACGATTCGTCATCTCTTCTTCTCGTGTAATCACTGCTCCCACACTTACTACACGAATCCTCTTGAAAGCCAATGTTCGATATACTGCCACACTGGTTGCAAACCAAGCGCCCCTCAAGTCTCTTGATTATAGAAACGGGATCAACCTCTAATTTTATCACCAGATTCACTTTGCAATCTAATAATCGTAAAGCGATTTCTAAAAACTCAGCCTGCAGCATATTTCTCGGAAAACCATCGAGTAAAAATCCACCCTCACCCATGTACCGCAGCTTACGCAGAACCATCTCGCACACCAAGACATCGCTGACCAGCGCTCCAGACTCCATAACCCTTGCGATTTCGGCACCAATTTCAGTAGAAGCTCTCACCTCTTCCCTCAGCAGATCGCCCACACAAATTGCCGTGATTCCCTTTAGATGCTCGGCCAACAGGCGCGTCTGAGTCCCCTTGCCTGAACCAGGAGCCCCGAAAATAAGCAGTCCTACTTTGCTCTTTTCCATAGTGATTCAGACTTTCTTATCAATGCACCATACCTACTGGAGTAAATCTGCGTCTGAACCTGGGAAAACGTATCATTTACAACATTAACTATAATCAAAAAACTCGTACCTCCCAATGTGAACGACACAGCACAATAATGCCTTATTACTTCCGGAATAACGCATATAACCGACAAGTATAGCGCACCCAGAACTGTCAATCTCTTTATAATTTGATCAAAATAATCTTTAGTACTCTTACCAGGTCGCTTACCGGGCACAAAACCCCCGTTCTTCTTCAACATCTCTGAAGTTTCCTTAGTATCAAAGACAAGAGAAGTGTAAAAGAAAGCAAAAAACATTATCAGCGCCACATACACAGCGACATACAACACGCTGTCAGGAGAAAAACGTTCCTGTAAAAAGTTGGACCATTCAGCCCCAGAGTTGAACTTTATAATGGTCATAAGAGACATCATCAAAGCATTGGCAAAAATCGGAGGCACCACGCCGGATATGTTTATCTTCAAGGGAACATAGCTAAAGTCAGCATTGTAAAAGCGCCCACCCATCTGCCTCTTTGGGTACTGCACTAGAACTTTCCTGTAAGACCTTTCAAAGAAAATTATCAGAACAAATAACAGGAAAAATGCGCTTAATACGGTAAAAAACATCACCCCGGGCAATTCGCCATTTTTCCCCGCCATAAATACAGACGATATGGAACTAGGCAACTCGGACACCACACCAACAAATATTATGAGCGAAATGCCGTTCCCTATGCCTTTAGCATTTATTCTTTCTCCCAGCCACAAAAGAAACATGGTTCCCGCAACCATGCTACTAACGCCCACCACCTTAAAGGCAAGCCCAGGATATACAACAACCGCTATCTCATCGGAGCCTATGCGCTCCAACCCCAATAGAATTACTAGACCCTGAATAACACAAAACAGTACCGTAACATACCTTGTATAGGTATTAAGCTTAGCTCTACCAAGCTCTCCATCTCGCCTCATCTCATTCAAAAACGGCACTGCGACAGATAACAACTGCACCATTATGGAAGCTACTATGTAGGGCATTACGTTAAGCGCGAATATCGTCATCCTGCCCAACGCTCCCCCAGAAAATACGTTAAATATTCCGAACACCCCCTCAACATGGCTGTGTATTATCTCTTCTATAACGCCTATGTTGATCCCTGGTATGGGAACATATGTCCCCAATCTATACACAATCAGCGCAAATAACGTGAACCAAAGCCTCTTAAGCAAATCACTATTATTACCACTGGGGGACCCTGCTTTCACCACCAAACCTTTTCTCCAGAAACCACTCTAACCCTCAGGAAGGAACACCTTATCACTAGCAGACTTAGACACAGCATCATAATGCAGGCCAACCCTAACTTTCAACTCACCATCTCCCAAAACCTTGATTTTACTCTTCACAGAAGATAAAACCCCACACTCCACCAAGAGCTCTTTACTAACATTAGAAACGTCGCTAATTTTACCCTCGTCTATGAGTCTCTGAATCACTTTGAGATTCAAAATCTCATACTTCACATCCGACATAGATCTAAATCCCCTCTTTGGCAACCTGGTCAGTATGGATTGTTGACCACCTTCAAATCCTTTTATCGAGCATCCGGACCTAGCCTTCTGCCCCTTGTGACCCCTCCCAGAAGTCTTGCCTTTACCGCAGCCAATCCCTCTTCCAAGAACCTTTTTCTCCTTTAGTCTCGGAATCCCGCTAAACAGCTCATTCAATTTCATGACAGCGCACCCCTACCTACTTACCACATCACAAATCTTCCTACCCCTCTTCCCAGCTACCTGTCTAGGAGAAAGCATATTCTTAAAAGCAGTGAACACCGCATAAATGACGCTATGAGGATTTGATGAGCCTATAACCTTCGCAACAACATCCTGAACCCCCAGGACTTCAAAAACCGCTCTGACTGAGCCTCCAGCTATTATTCCAGTACCAACTTTGGCAGACCGCAATACAACTCTGCTTGCACAAAACTTTGCGGTGACATCATGATGTAAAGTCCTAGACTCACGCAGGTAAACCCTCATCATACCCTTCTTCGCAGCATTTACAGCCTTAGTCTTGGCTTCCGCTACTTCAGCGTGCTTGCCCATGCCACAGCCTACTCTTCCCTTTTCATCACCAACAACCACAAGTACAGAGAAGGAAAACCTTCTTCCCCCCTTTACAACCTTGGAAACTCTCCTGACAGATACCAACAGTTCAGAAAAATCATGGCCATCATGCGACGCGCGCGGTTTTTTATCTACACTCATCAAGAATACCTAAAACTCAAAACCCAAACTCCTCAATTCATCAGCAAATACAGAAACTACACCTGCGTATCTGCGAGCCCCTCTGTCAAAAACAAACTTATGATAAGGCGCATCTAAGGCATTTATACGCCCTGCGAGAAGCTTTGCTACAACCTTTACAGACTCTGCATTCACTCTCCTATTCGCAACAGCCAAAACATCAGGCTCAAGAGTAGAAGCGGACGCCACAGTCCCACCAACTTCATCATTTATCAACTGCACATAAAAGTGCCTATTCGACTTGAAGACGGAAAGCCTCATGGAGGACCCAGCTCTAAGCTTCAATCTCACCCTCCTCTTGCGCCTTTCAGCCCTCCTTAAATCAACCAACGTAGCCATACCTACAAGACCATCCAATCACACCACTTCTACTTCTTCTTTGTAACTTCCTTCCTGTATATATACTTTCCTTTTATAGAGATACCCTTTCCCTTGTAAGGATCGTATTTCCTTATGGAACATATATCAGAAGCTACCATACAAACTACAGCCCTATCACTTCCGGAAATGCTAAACTGAGTAGGCTTAGTACACTTTACCGTAACCCCCTCAGGAATAGCATACTTAACGCCATGACTATACCCTAAATACACAGAAAGGTACTTCTTTCCATCAAAGGCAACCTTATAACCCACACCCGTCACTTCAAACTCAACCGTAAATCCCTCATACAAACCTCGCACAGCATTGTTTATATTACTTCTGTACGATCCCCACATAACCCTAGACCTAGGGGAATCACGGTTCCCATTAACCAAAACCAGCGTCTTATTGTCAAGTACAGCCTTTATTCCATGGCCCAACTTGAAAGCTACAGACCCACCGCTCTTAGATGAAACGACAACCCCATCACCTTCAACATTTACCTGGATACCCTCCGGGATTTCTATAGGCATAGCACCCACTCTAGACACAACGAACCTCTCCTAAAATACACCACATAAAATCTCCCCGCCTACACCTAGCTTTCTGGCGTTGCTATCCAACATTATCCCCTTAGATGTTGAGACTATATAGATTCCGAGACCATTGTAAAACCTTGGCATCTTACTCGAGGAAAAATACACTCTCTTGCCCGGACGAGAGACACGAACTATCTTCTTTATAGCGGAGGCACAATCAAAATACTTGAGGCACACCTTTATAAATCTCGGACCAGATTCACTCTCCGGCTCCTCAAAAGACTCTATGTAACCCTCCTCCAAAAGAATCTTCAACATCGAAATAATTACCTTGGAAGAAGGAATACGCACAACCTTATTCATACCAGCCTGCCCATTACGCAATCGCGTCAGAAAATCAGCAATGGGATCAGATAACGACACAGCTCAACCCTCCTTTAACTCACCAACTTGACTTAGTTAAGCCGGGTATCTGCCCCACAGAACCCAACTGCCTAAGCACTATACGAGACATCTTAAACTTCCTATAGTAACCACGAGGCCTACCGGTAATAAGACACCTATTCCTAACCCTTATCTTTGAAGAATCCCTTGGCATTTTTGACAACTTGGCCTGCAACGAAAATCGCTCCGCCATGGACAAAGATTCATCCTTCAGCTTAGAAGCAAGAGCCCTACGCTTCTCACCCAACACACAAGACAACATCTCCCGCTTTATATTTCTCTGCACAACAGATTTCTTCGACATTACGTATAAAACCTCAATTTACAAAAGGAAATCCCAACTCCACGAGCAAGGCTTTAGCATCTCTGTCATTAGCCGCAGTAGTGACAATGCTTATATCCAAACCTCTTACCTTATCTATCCTGTCGTAATCGACTTCCAAGAAAGATATATGCTCCCTTATTCCAAAAGATATATTCCCATGACCATCAAACTGCGACATGGTCAAACCCTTAAAGTCCCTCTCACGGGGAAGCGCTATATTTACCAGCCTATCTAAAAATTCGTACATCCTCTTCCCCCTGAGAGTAACCATACACCCCAAAGGAAACCCCTTACGTATCTTGAATCCAGCTATAGACTTTTTTGCACGAGTAACAACTGGCTTCTGCGCAGCTATCACGGCCATGTCCCTAACGCAAGCGTCAATGACTTTAGCATCAGAAGCAACAAGACCCACGCCCATATTAAGGCACACCTTAACAAGCTTGGGAACCTGCATTATATTTTTACACCCAAGCTTACCCGCAAGGCTCTCTGCTACAGCAGCTTTACTCCGACTTCCTAACATCCCTAAGACCTAATCCAAAACTCTTCCAGAACCCTTTAAATAACGAACTTTCTTGCCATCCTCAAATTTGTAGCCAATTCTGGCACCGACACCAGCATCAGCATCATAGAACGCAAGATTCGAAATATCCACAAATCTTTCCATGCTAAATATGCCACCCTCTTTTTCTTTTGTGGGCTTGACACTCTTCCTGCACAAAGCTACAGAAGAAACCTTCGCCAAAACGCGATCCCCCCTTTTCACTACCTTTATGACCTTACCAACCTTCCCTTTGTCAACACCAGTAATGACGAGCACGTCATCACCACTAACAATTCTAGCCACTACAAAACCTCCACAGCTAAGGACATAACCTTAGTGAATTCACCAACTGGCAACTTTCTAACTGGACCAAATACCCTAGTACCTAGCGGATCACCTTGGTCATTTACCAAGACAACCGCATTGCTTGAGAACCTAATTATGCTGCCGTCCAATCTCCTTACAGGACCCTTAACTCTAACAACAACTGCCTTACAAACCTTACCCTTAGTTACCTTGCCTCTAGGAGCAACAACTTTTGTCGATACCACTATAACATCTCCCACGGTAGCAGACTTCTTGCCGCCTAGAAAGCCTATACATAAGACCTTGCGCGCACCAGAATTGTCCGCAACATCCAAAATGGCATTCTTCTGTATCATACAAACCTACCCCTCTACTACAATCCACCTCTTTGTAGCCGAGATAGGGATGTGCTCCCTTATCTTCACCACATCACCACGACTACACCTATTATTCTCGTCGTGAACAGAATAAAACCTACGCCTTCTCACTATCTTTCCATACACCTTGTGATGTACCATGCTGTAAACAGCAACTTTTACAGTCTTATCTCGCCTAGCATCCGCAACAATACCGACCAAAACTCTCTTAGACATCACCCCCTCTTATCTTCCTCAAACTAAGCACGGTGAGAATACGAGCTATCTTTTTCTTTATCATCTTGCGATAAGAAGGATTCAAACGCCCCGTACTCTTATCCTCAAACACACATCTCACCAAGTCCATTCTCAAAGAGAGCAACATCTCCTTCAGCTCCTCTGAAGACTTCTCGGTAATGTCAGCAATTGATCCCATACTAGTAAACCCTCAACAAAACCCTTCTCCTACAAAACTACACCTTATGGGCAACTTGGACTGAGCCTTCTTAAAAGCCTCCCTAGCCAAATCCACAGAGACACCACCAATCTCAAAAAGAATTCTGCCGGGCTGCACTTTGCACACCCATCTATCAACGCTTCCCTTGCCCTTACCCATTCTCACATCAACGGGCTTCTTACTAACTGGAGTATGGCAAAAGACCCGTATCCAGACTTTCCCAACACGTCTCAAACTTCTAGATATACTACGTCTAGCGGACTCAATTTGTTTCGAAGTCAACCTACAAGGCTCCAAAGCCTTAAGACCACACGTACCAAAAGCTAACTCGCTGCCACCCTTAGCATTCCCGCTGATACGGCCCTTAAAACTCTTAGAATACTTCGTCTTCTTAGGTACAAACAACACAGCCTATCTCCTATTATTCAATACCAGACCTGTGATCACCCACGTAAACCCAGACCTTAACACCAACTATACCGTATATGGTCTTAGCCTCAACACAGCTATAATCCACATTGGCCCTAAAAGTATGTAAGGGAACACTGCCCTCTTTATACCACTCAGTTCTAGCAATTTCTGCGCCACCCAGCCTACCAGAACAACTTACCTTTATACCCTTAGCACCCAACTTCAGACAATTCTGAACACCACGCTTCATTGCCCGTCTAAAAGAAACACGCTTTTCCAACTGCTGTGCTATATTTTCCGCAACAAGCGCAGACTTTAAATCGGGCTTCTTCACTTCAACTATGTGCAACTCCACGTCACGATTCACCATCTGAGCAATTTTCTGTTTTATTCTGTCTATATCGGTACCCTTCTTGCCTATAATAGCCCCAGGCCTAGCGGAATGTATATTAACAACAACCGCATCAACCTTCCTAGCAATAACTATCTTACTAACAGCAGCATGGCTAAAAGACTTCTTCACGAAGCTGCGCAGCAAAAGATCCTCGTGCAGCTTAGACGCGTAATCCCTGTTGGCATACCACAAGGAATCCCACGTACCAACTATCTTTAATCTCAACGCAATAGGATTAGACTTCTGCCCCATAATCTACCTTTTCAACAACTTCACAACAACGCTTCCGTAGCGCTTGTTAATCCTATAAGCCCTACCACGAGCCCTAGGCCTAACCCTGCGTAACGTAAATGACTTACCCACAAGAATCTCTTTTACATATAAATCATCTACGTCTGCCCCATAATTAGCTCTAGCATTGGCAATAGCAGATTTTAGAACCTTCGCAACAATAGAAGCAGCCTTCTTGTTACAGAAAGTCAAGTACATAACCGCCTCTGAGACATCTCTCCCCCTGACCAAATCTGCAACTAACCCCAACTTGGCGGGCGTAGACTTAAGACCAGAACCTTTAGCAACAATAGTAACAGACATACCTACCCCTTCCTGGACACCTTCTTATCCCCCGCATGCCCCTGAAACTTCCTGGTGGGAGAAAATTCACCAAACTTCCTACCTACTATGCTATCTGTAACCTTGACAGGCACGTATACTTTACCGTTATACACCCCAAAAGTCAGCCCCACAAATTTATTCAAAATCACAGAAGACCTAGAGTGAATATTTATCACGACACCCATCCTACCTGAGGAGATAGCCCTATTCGCGAGGCGAACGACATGAGGAGCACAGAAGGGAGGCTTTTTAACAGATCTAGACATCGCAACCTACCTCTTAACGGATGAAACTTTAATGTACTTGTCGCTACTCTTTCCGCGCTTCCTCGTCTTCTTACCTTTCGTCGGAACACCCCACGGAGTCACAGAGTTCCTACCCCCAGACGTTTTACCTTGTCCCCCACCATGTGGGTGATCCACAGGATTCATAGCAACACCACGAACTTTCGGCCTAAGACCCAACCATCTACTCCTACCAGCCTTACCAAGCTTTATATTCTGATTATTTAAGTTGGAAACTACACCTATAACAGCCCTACATACTGCGAGAACCTTTCTAACTTCTCCCGAAGAAAGTCTCAAAATCACATAGGCCCCGTCTCTACCCATAACCTGAGCATAACTACCAGCAGCCCTAGCAACAGTAGCACCCGCACCCGGCTTTAGTTCAATATTGTGCACGAAAGTACCGGAAGGAATCGCAGACAATCTCAAACAGTTGCCAGGCAAAATATCAGAACCCGCTCCAGCTACCACGGTATCAGATGCCTTCAATCCATGAGGCGCAATAATGTAAGAAAGCTCGCCATCCTCATACTTGAGCAGCGCCAAAAATGCCGTCCTGTTGGGATCATACTCTATCCTTTCTACAACAGCAGCAACACCCTCTTTATCCCTTTTAAAGTCCACAACCCTATGCTTACGCTTGTGACCGCCACCACGATGACGCACAGTAATAACACCCCGAGCATTCCTGCCTCCACAAGACCCCTTTCCAGAGACTAAGGACCTCTCAGGCTTTCCCTTCCAAAGTGCCGTCTTGTCAACGAGTACGGTGCCTCTTAGAGACGGAGTGACGCAACTTAAAACTTTAAGATTCATTTCGCCCCTACAATCTTGAACTCCCTACCTTCCGGCAGAGAAAAATAAACTTTCTTCCTGTCCTTCCTCTCCCCCTTTATACCTTTGCAACGCTTGCTTTTGCCCTTAACTCTAAGAGAACAAACATTCAAAGGCTCTTCTCCACACAACAGCTTTATGGCCTTCTTTATCTGAGGCCTCTTCGCTTTCACTGCAACGTAGATCACATACCTATTATGCTTCTCAGTCAGCGCAACAGCCTTCTCAGTCACCACAGGAGAATCCATCATGGAGAGATAATCACTCATTACACAACCTATTTTCCAAAAACTTCACCGCTCCAACGGTAAGTACCACACAATCATGCCTAAGTACATCTAAAACGTTAATACCTACGCATCTTAACAAATTTACATGGTGCAAATTCCTACAAGAGCGCTCAACGCCACCAGTAGCGTCCTCAGATACCAACAGATATGAATCATAGCCAGCAAATGCAGCACACATCGCCAAAGCATCAGATGTCTTACCCATATCTGCATCCATACCATCAAGAACTAACAACTTCCCCTCTGCAACCTTAGCAGAAAGGGCTATCTTCAGGCCCAACCTTCTCACTTTCTTATTCAAAGAATAGGCATGACTTCTGTTCACTGGCCCGAAAATCACCGCCCCACCTCTAAATTGGGGACTGCGTAGACTACCCTGCCTAGCCCTACCTGTATGCTTTTGCCTGTACGGCTTCGCGGTAGTACCAGATATATCACTAATGCCCCTAGTCTTATGAGTGCCAGCCCTTCTCTTAGCCAGCTGCCAATTAACGACCTCCTTAAGAACTGCGCGCTTCATTTCAACACTAAACACGGAATGGGGCAAATCAATCTTGCCAACAACCTCATTCCTAACATTAAAAACATCAACTTCCATAACAGACGACCCAAATTCTCCCTAACTCGCAACACTAACGAAGGAAAGACCATCTCTCGGCGCAGGCCTCTTTACAGCATCCCTCACAAACACATATGAACCATTATGCCCAGGAACACTAGTGCCCTTGACCACAAGCAAAGACTCTTCTTTATCTACAGTAAGCACCTGAAGATTTTGCACAGTTACCCTATTACTCCCCATGTGTCCAGCCATCTTTTTTCCCTTAAACACACGACCCGGATCTTGACACTGCCCCGTAGACCCTTGAGACCTATGCGAAATAGAAACACCGTGAGAAGCTCTGAGTCCAGCAAAGTTATGCCGCTTCATAACACCAGCAAAACCCTTACCTATAGTCTTGCCCGTAACATCAATAAACTGCCCTTCCACAAAATGATCAACGCACACGTTGTTACCAGGAGTAACTTCTCCCTCTATCGCACTAACTCTAGACTCAAACAGCTTGCGACTGCCTTCCAATCCCAAAGCCTCCAAACTTTTCGCTTGCGGCTTATTGCATGAAGAAGAACTTTTGTACCCCAGTACAATGGCATTATACCCTTGCACACTAGCAACCTTGGTGCCCACGACAACAGTGTCCTCCAGAAATAACAAAGTTACCGGAACTCTACTCCCCGTCTCAGGATCAAAAATGGCAGTAGTGCCAACTTTCTTCATCCATAATCCCACTCTACAGCCAGACACTGCTTTACCCCCCTACAACCTTGACCTTAACATCGACCCCTGCGGGAAGTTGCAAACTCATGAGAGACTGCAATACAGCAGAAGTTGCTTTAGGCAAACTAATCAGCCTCTTGTGAGTCCTAATCTCAAACTGCTCCCTGGACTTCTTATCCACATGCGTAGAGCGATTCACAATGAACTTCGCAATCCTACGAGGAAAGAACACAGGCCCGTTTACTTTGGCCCCGCTCCTCTTTGCTGCCAGAATGACACTCCTTACAGACCTATCTAGGAGGCAATGATCAAAAGCCTTGAGTTCAATGTATATCTTCTGCGTAACCATATCTACCCTTTTTTATCCTAAAATCTCAGTGATAATACCAGAACCCACAGTTCTACCTC
>NZ_JAWLNY010000003.1:0-39571 GCF_036903315.1 Anaplasma bovis
CGAAGGCACATGAAGGAGCGGAGATAGTAGAGATACGCTCTATATCTACTACCTCTGGCATGGTTAATGCTTGTTATGATGTTCTTGCTGAAGGCCTTCCTGTCTCTCCTTATGGTTGTGCCGGGATTGGGCAGAGGTAGTGGCGAAGGTGGAGCAAGATATACATCAATGATGTATATCTTGTAAGGGGAGTAAAGAGGGGAGATGGTGATGAAGAAGGTATTTATCTCCTCGCTAAAGATCTTGCTTATAACGTTGCTCTCGATCAGACATCTAAACTATCTGAAGGTATTCAGAAGATGACCAAGAAGGATATGCATGAGGTTAGTAAGGCTATTAATGTTCTTGATCCTACAGAAGGTATTGATAAGAAGATTTGTGGTACAAATGACTGGAATAGTGGTGCTGCTGAGGCAGATGGTAAGTGTAATAGCGGGAAAGGTACTCCTAGTAGCATTACTACTAAGGCCTTTAGTGGTATGTTCAAGGCTGATAGTAGTAACAATTTGTACCCAGAGGATAAGGAGAAGCAGATGAGTGAGTATCCAAAGACGTCAGCTAAGATAGCTACAGACATCACAGCGCTCAATAGGAATCAGCACGGAGTAGTCTCAAGTGCGTTTGCGAAGGCTGATGCTAGTGGCAATAACGTAGGTAGAACAAGATATACATCAATGATGTATATCATATAAGGGTGTTAAGAGGGGAGATGGTGATGAAGAAGGTATTTATCTCCTCGCTAAAGATCTTGCTTACAACGTTGCTCTCGATCAGACATCTAAACTATCTGAAGGGATTCAGAAGTTGACCAAGAAGGATATGCATGAGGTTAGTAAGGCTTTTAATGGCCTTGATCCGAGTAATGATGCTATTGATAAGAGGATTTGTACGGCGTATAACGCTAAGAATAGTACAGAAGCAGCAACCGAAGTAGCAGGCAAATGTGGTGGTATCAAGAATGGAGCTAGTGGTAATACCAATTTCAAGCAGCTGAGTCATATGTTTGAGGGTGTAGGGAGTGATGGTACTGACAAATTATATTATACAGACACCAAAAATAATAATATGAGAGAACATACGTCAGCAACAATATCCAAAGACATATCAACAAATCTCAGCAAAGATCAGAAAGGAATAGTCTCAAGTGCCTTTGCGAAGGCGCATGAGGGAGCGGAGATAGTAGCATAATAGAAGCATCAGTGAAAGCTCTACTGCCTTGTCAACCTACACCACAACGGTGCCGTGACAGTGCTTAAACTTCTTACCTGAACCACAAGGACATTTCTCGTTTCGGGAAACAGCTCCAAATAACGTATCTGGCCTTTCTCTCCCCCTGTTAATCGCTCGGCCCTCTTCATAATGTGGTTCAAACTTGACGTTCGATAACATCTGTATGGATGTCTCGTAGAACTTAGACAACATTTTCTGCAACAGCAGAAAAGCCTCTATTTTAAACTCGTTTAGAGGATCCTTTTGCCCTATGGATCTGAGGTTTATTCCACATTTTAGACTGTCCAAAATCGCCAAGTGATCCGTCCATAAATTATCTAAAGAAGTTATGAGCACACGCTTAACTGTGAAACCCCACATTTTCTCATCTTCCGAAGAAAACTCCTCTGCCTTCTGTCGCAGTAGTGAAGCAGCAAGATCATCGAGATGTAACGTCACCTCTTCGCGAGTTTCTGCCTTATGCAACCTCTCGACATCTAAATCTATTCCATATATCCTGCGGACTTCCGAAGATAATAACTGTGCAGTGCTATCATCGCGTAAATTACAGTATTTCTCTTTGATAATAGCCGATACTAGGTCCCTGTTTAGGTTCTGGTATAAAGGCGT
Source organism: Anaplasma bovis (assembly GCF_036903315.1). Classification (NCBI taxonomy): domain Bacteria; kingdom Pseudomonadati; phylum Pseudomonadota; class Alphaproteobacteria; order Rickettsiales; family Anaplasmataceae; genus Anaplasma; species Anaplasma bovis. The sequence continues at coordinate 1,840 of NZ_JAWLNY010000003.1, forward strand.
AAGATCGTACATATCACTATCAAGAATCTTATTACGTTGATCGAAAACTACTTTACGCTGCTCATTTGTAACGTCATCGAACCTAAGCAATGACTTTCGAATGTCATAATTTCTAGATTCTACCTTCCTCTGCGCCCTCTCTATCGCTTTACTTATCCACCTGTGCTGGATTGCCTCTCCCCTCTTCATTCCGAGAGTCTTCAACATGCCCCTGACTCTGTCTGAACCGAAAATACGAAGCAGTCCATCCTCAAGTGATAGAAAAAACTTGGACAACCCAGGATCACCCTGCCTTCCAGATCTTCCGCGCAGCTGATTATCTATTCTTCTGCTCTCGTGACGCTCAGTGCCTACTATGCATAACCCACCAGCTTCCACTACTATCTGCCTATCTCTTTCCGCATTCTTCACAAACTCACTGTACTTCAGAGCACGCTCCTTTTCACAAGATATGCCGGATAGCTCATTTTCCGCCAACATCTCCGGGTTGCCGCCTAATTTTATATCTGTACCCCTACCAGCCATGTTTGTCGCTATGGTCACTGCACCAGGTTTACCTGCTTGGGCAATAATATATGCCTCTTTCTCATGGTAACGTGCATTAAGTACAGAATGCTTCACTCCACGTGCAGTAAGAAACTTTGACAATAGCTCTGATTTTTCTATACTGATCGTCCCCACAAGTACAGGCTGCTTCTTTTCGTTACATTTGACCACAAAATCTACAACAGCTTCAAATTTTTCCTCCTCAGTGCAGTACACATCGTCATCCAAATCAACCCTACGTACAGGAACATTTGTAGGGATCTGCATCACTTGTAGATTGTAAGTACCGAAAAATTCATCAGCCTCGGTAGCCGCTGTGCCTGTCATTCCTGACAGCCTCTTATACATACGAAAATAATTTTGAAACGTAGTAGATGCTAAGGTCTGATTCTCATTATTAATCTCTACGCCTTCCTTAGCCTCTAATGCCTGATGGAGACCCTCAGAGTATCTGCGTCCCTCCATCATTCTGCCAGTAAATTCATCTATTATTACGATATTGCCGCTTTTTACTATGTAGTCCCGGTCCACAGCAAACAACTTATGTGCGCGTAGCGCCTGATTAACATAGTGCATCAGTATTATATTCTCCTGAGAGTATAAAGAAGAACCCTCCTCAATATGCCGGTGAGAAAGAAGCAATTGCTCTACCCTCTCCATACCTTTTTCGGTCAAAAACGCAGACTTGTTCTTCTCGTCCACTTCGTAATCTTCATCTGTGAGATTCCTAATTAGAGAATCTACCCTCTTATATAGTGAGTTGTCCTTTTCTATGTGCCCTGAAATGATCAAAGGAGTCCTTGCTTCATCTATTAAGATAGAATCTACCTCATCGATTATCGCGTAGTTGAAACCCTTCTGTACCATAGACTCCCTGCTGAACTTCATGTTGTCACGCAGATAGTCAAAGCCAAGTTCGTTATTCGTAGAATACAGAACGTCACACGCGTAAGCACTCTTCCTGTCGCTGTCATTAGTGCTGCTCGTAATGCACCCAACGCTCATTCCTAACGCACTATATATTTTGCCCATCCATTCGGAGTCGCGTTTTGCTAGATAGTCATTCGCAGTAACAATATGTACTCCCAGCCCCTCCAAAGCATTCAAATACGCGGCCAGAGTTGCAACAAGAGTTTTACCCTCCCCCGTTTTCATCTCTGCAATCATTCCTCTATGCAACGCTATGCCACCCACAAGCTGCACATCGAAATGACGCATATTTAATACTCTCTTTGCCGTCTCCCTTACCACAGCAAAGGCCGGTGCCAAAACGCTATCCAACGTATGCCCCTCGGAGAGCATCTCTCTAAAATGGACAGTCTTTTCAGCAAGTTGTTCATCAGAAAGGGACTCTACTTCCGCTTCCAGAGCATTTATATCTTTTACTATCTTATCGAAAGATGGGGCCCGTCTCGCTAAAGACCGATATGGGAACAATAAACGCTTCGCTACACTAAACAAGGCAAGACACCCAAATATTGGAGGACGAATTATAGCCCAAGTACAAAAAAGTACAACAGAATTGCAGTCCGTACCTGGCCTCAGTGCAGAACCCCAGCTATAGACATTAATACATCTCTAGCCAGGAACTGACGAGCGCTTTAACGGCTTTTGACTAACACCACCGCTCTTTTCTATTTTCTTTCCAGCTATTATATCCGCAATTTCTTCACCAGTTAATGTCTCAAACTCAAGAAGATTTGCTGCAATTGAATGAAGCTCTGCAATATGCTCGTTCAAAACAGATTTCGCTTTCTGCAGTGCATTAGAAACTATGGACTTCACTTCTTCGTCTATCAGGTTCAACAAATTGTTGGAAATGTGAGCATCTCTATCCTCGCCATGATACAGAGGACCAACAACATCACTCATACCCCATTTCATAACCATAGACTTCGCAAGATCAGTGGCTTGCTTTATATCAGATGACGCACCACTGGTGACTTTATCATACCCAAAAATAAGCTCTTCAGCTGCACGGCCTCCCATTGCTACAGTTAGGTCTGCCTGCATCTTTTCCCTCGTGTGCGAAACCCTATCACTTTCAGGGAGCCTCATCACCAGACCTAGCGTCCTACCACGTGGTATGATAGTAGCCTTGTGTATAGGATCTGAAGCAGGGTTATAAAACGCTATTACAGCATGCCCAGCCTCGTGATAAGCAGTAAGTCTGCGCTCTTCCTCCTTCATTACCAGAGACTTCCTCTCTGCGCCCATCATAACCTTATCCCTGGCGTACTCAAAGTCACTCATAGTGACAATTTTCTTGTCAAGCCGTGCAGCAATCAACGCAGCCTCGTTTACAAGATTTGCTAAATCAGCTCCTGAAAACCCTGGTGTACCTCGTGCCACAACTCTTATATCAACATCCGGAGCCAAGGGAACTTTTCTGGTGTGAACCGCAATAATCTTCTCCCTCCCGTTTATATCTGGAACAGATATAGTAACTTGCCTATCGAATCTGCCTGGTCTAAGAAGAGCAGGATCAAGAACGTCCGGCCTGTTTGTGGCAGCAATAATTATAACCCCTTCATTGGACTCAAAACCGTCCATCTCGACCAACAATTGGTTAAGGGTCTGCTCTCTCTCGTCATTACCTCCACCCAGCCCTATGCCACGATGCCTACCAACAGCATCTATTTCATCTACAAAAATAATGCAGGGCGCATGCTTCTTGCCCTGCTCAAACATATCCCTTACCCTACTTGCACCAACGCCCACGAACATTTCAACAAAATCCGATCCGGAAATGCTGAAAAATGGCACGTCAGCTTCACCAGCTATGGCCCTGGCAAGAAGAGTCTTCCCCGTTCCAGGAGATCCTACCAGTAGGCACCCCTTCGGAATTTTGCCGCCAAGTTTTTGAAAGCGCTTCCTATGCTTTAGAAAGTCAACTATTTCTACAAGCTCTTCCTTTGCCTCATCTATGCCCGCAACATCATCAAATGTAACCTTGCCTCTATTATCAGTCATAAGCCTAGCACGCGACTTACTGAAGCTCATGGTGCGATTCCCTCCAACTTGCATTTGTTTCAGGAAAATGCACCATATAACTATTAGGGATAACATTGGAAGACACGATATAAGCAGGCTCAATAAAGTCCCTAAGAACGTACTGTCGGAGACAAATTCAAATCTCACTTTCTGGGCATGCAACGCCCTAATAAGGCTGTCATAAATCACGCCATTGGTCTTGAATTTTGTTCCACTGTGAAACTTGCCAGATATCTCGCGCTCTGTTATCGTGATGCTTTCTATCGCGCCTTCATCCAGCTTAACCAAAAACTCCGAAAACGGGATTGCTAATTCCTGGGTTCCAACGATTCTATCACCAAATTGAGCGTACAGTATCGCAGCAAGCGCAATAACAGCTGACCATACCACTACACCTTCAATAACTTTCTTAAAGCTCACAATGCACGACCTTTACTGACCAAGTTGGTTAAAGATTAGACTATCTACCATGTCTTTTACTAGAACTTTCTCTATATACACAACAGAAGTGGTACCCATATTATAGTTTTGCAGGGCACTAGCAAGGATTTTATCCCCCACTACCAACGCGGGTAATCCACATACTATATCTCGTCTAAACGGCGCAAAGTCCTCAGGGATTTTGTTGCAGCCAAGAGGTGTTAGATGCATTGTATCACCCCTTGCCCCAGCATTGAGGCTATCAAGAGCGCCACATTCTTTGGTGAGCTCCTTATTATGTCCTAAACACTGCCCCATATCCTTTATACTCACCACAAATCTTCCATCCCACTCCACAGTACTTGGAACTTTTTCTACAGGAGTAACCCGCTGTATATCGGCTACTTCTCTTATTATGAGTACGTCGCCATTTTCATCATCACGTATGATTTTACACCCATACGTAGTGAAGGGTTTGTATGTTGTGCGGCCCCATATCTTGTTAAAGACTGCACTAAATTTCTCATATCTCGGTTTCGTATTCCTATTGCCAACAGCCATAAGCAATAACAACAGAATCCTGGACGCTATCTCTTCATGCAGTTTCCTGAACTCATCGTACTTTATGCGCACATAACCAAGATCTCCATATTGTACACATGTGGACAAAGAAGATTTAACATAGTGAAGAATGCAGCTTAGCGCTCGCTGCATATGCTGCGAAGTCCTATATATACGATCAGTCACTAACGAGGGATTTTGGTTTTCACTTATGAAGCTCCTATAGAACGTTCTCTTGTATTTAGGATTTACATTGCTAGGATCATCTATCCAGGCAAGTTTTTTATGTGCTGCGTATTCCAATACCTCAACACGGGAAAACTCCAACATAGGCCTGAAAATTATCACTTTTCCATGCGCTGACTTACTCCGCATTCCAGACAGGCCATCTACTCCGCTTCCCCTCTCCAGCCTCATAAGCACAGTTTCGGCCTGATCACTCTTAGTGTGAGCAGTGACGACAAACTCCACAGAATGCTCTGCACACCATCTCTCAATCAGCGAATACCGTATGTTCCTCGCTTCCTCCTGAGACTTGTTGCGTATGCTGCATCCCTGATTACTAAGAATGTGACATTGCAAATTGAGCATCTCTGCCTGCTGTTTCACAAAGTTCACTTCATTTACAGCTTCTTCTCTGAACCCATGATTTACGGTAAGTATTATGGGATTATGCGTCTCTACTAGAGACATCAGATGCATGAGCACCATGCTATCCACACCCCCTGAAACTGCAACAGCAACGGTACAATCCCGCCGTATTCCGATCAATTTCTCCTGAAATTTACGTTCCAGTTCCACGGCTGTCCCACGCATCAACGCGGAAAGAGGGGGATTCGAACCCCCGACACATTGCTGTGTACACACTTTCCAGGCGTGCGCTTTAGACCACTCAGCCATCTCTCCTTGCTTGATTATACAGGAAAAGACTAACATTCCGCAACGTGGCATCACAGGGTGTATTCTTAATTAGTATAAAGCTGTTGTTTTCCAGATGGTATGTGCTAAAAGTACCTACGATAAATGGATAATGTGCGGTTAAAAGTATGTCTTACCTCTTTAGTGTGCGTTTAAAGTGCTAAAAGAGCATAACAAAGAGAATGAGGTATGTGCCGGAGCAACCACATTCGCTGCTGGGGTGTTCGCCATTTTGTTTGCAATATTCCTCGCTATACCATTGGCAGTGAATATAGCGACTAACAGTGGAGATGTAGCAGGATTTACCGCTGCTATTTTCGTATCTACAATTCTCGGCATACAATGCATATTAGGCGGAAAAATTGGACGGATCAGTAAAGCAGAAGCAATATATTTGGCGTGTTTCGTCTGGATATTGTTGGCTTTAATAGCTGCAATCCCGTTTACAGTATCAGAAAGTACCAATCTCTCGTATTCAGACGCATTATTTGAGGCAATGTCGGGTCTGACCACAACGGGCGCTACGGTGTTGTGCAGTCTGCAGGAAAAATCACCGGGAATATTGTTGTGGCGAGCAATGCTTCACGCAATAGGAGGTCTAGGAATAATAACCATCGGTATTTTTCTTCTCCCTTGGCTAAAAGTCTCTGCACTCAAGGATATGTACTACACTGAGTCTTCTGGTAGAATGCTGAAACACGGAATATTCAGGGCCATCCTGCATACGGTATGCATATACATTGCGCTTACAGTGCTATGCATAGCGTGTTATAAAGTCGCGGGAATGTCCATGTTTGATGCAATTTGTCATGGGCTTAGTACAGTATCAACTGGGGGATTTTCAAATTATGACGACTCTTTCATGCATTTCAACAGCGTAACAATAGAGCTTATAGCAATCACATTCATGCTTTTGGCTTCCTGCCCGTTTATAGCTTATATACAGGTGATCTTTGAGCACAAATTTTCCTGCAAACAGTTCATATTTTTTGTGGCTGTAACTCTAAGTTTTGCACTGTTGGTCTCTATTAGTCCATCGCACCCCGGAGCGACATATCTTACCTCTCTAAGGTACGCAGTGTTTACCATCGTGTCCTTTAGCACATCCACTGGGTTTGTTAATTGTAACTACAATGATTGGACACTTGCTGTGATAATAGGAATCGTACTAACCATATGTGGAGGGTGTTCGGGATCCACGAACGGTGGCATAAAAATGCACAGAATAATGATTTTATTAGAGAGTGCATACAAACACGTGTGTACTGCTCTACGCCTCTGTAGAAGCCCATCAGAAAATTTTAGTCATCAGCATTTATCGTCTCTACATGAGGCATGTTCGTTCTTGGTGCTCTATATCCTGATATTCTGTATCACCTGTATTGCGCTGTCCTGGGACGGATTGGGGTTGGCAACAATAATCACGGCAACTTCTAGTACGTTGTCCAATACAGGAATAGGAGTCGGAGACTATATAGGACCTTCAGGCAATTTTGCAGGATTTCCTCAGCATATAAAGGTTATGCTGGTTATAGTCATGCTTACGGGTAGATTAGAAATCATGCCCGTCATGGCATTCCTAGTTTCCGCGTTACAAATTAGTATTCGTAAGATGTTAAAAGTCCTAAGAATTGAAAAAATACTTGATATGTTTCCATAACCTTATAAGATTTGCCAGCATCATCTTGAAGTCCTCATGCTTGTAGAGGGAGTGTATACCGATCCATGTTGTCAAACTCTGCTGTCATTACCGATCCTAGGGGAAGTACATTTGCCGTTCTTGATGTCGGCTCCACGAAGATAGTTTGTCTTTGTGTAAGGGTTGGACGTTGTGGTACCCCCGAAATAACCGGCGTGGGGTATAGAGTTTCCGAGGGAATCAGTGGTGGTTCGATTATCAACAAACATGACGCCTCTCGTGCCATTCTATCGAGCATTGATTTGGCAGAGCAGCTTTCAGGTCAGGCAATACATCAGATATATGTGAGTGTGGCAGGCTGCGGTGTTAGGTCTCACATCTTGTGTAATGAGTCGCTTTCCGAAGCTCGCAATATGTCTGAGCGCGACATTAGAAAAATAATGCTACAATCACATGAAAAACTTCCGGAAGACCATGTAGTCATTCACAACATCCCTATTATGTATCAGCTGGACAGCCTTAGTAGTATAACGGATGTGGACGGTCTGTACGGCAGCCATTTGCGCGCTGATATGCATGTAGTGACCGCGTCGAAGCTTTCTTTGGTCAATATCGAAAACTGCATTAGAAGCAACACCCTTCACGTGGGAGGCTACGTTACTGAGTCCTACGCTTCAGGCATATCTTGTCTTAGTGATGATGAGAAAGAACTAGGAACCATGATAGTGGACATAGGAGGAAACTACACTTCTGTGGGGGTTTTTCATAAGGGTAAGTTTGTTTATGCTGGGTGTATACCCCTCGGTGGCATGCACATTACCCGCGACATGGCGTATGGTCTCTGCATAAGCATGAAAGATGCTGAAATACTGAAAGAGCGTCATGGTAGCGCGGCCGTGGTGGCAGATACTAATGTACATAGCTTTATTGAAGTCACTGGAGTAGGAGGTGATGTGCAGCATGTACTGAAGTCTGACATGATCGAGATAATAGAGCCACGGGTTGAGGAAATATTTGAACTCGTAAGAGACAAGATGTACGAGCAGAAGGGAGTCGTAAGCAAAGTAGTAGTGACAGGAGGCTGTAGCAAGTTGCCGAATATTGCTGAGGTGGCAGGAAGGGTGCTGAAAAAGCAAGTGCGCTGTGGATTTCCTATTCAGGTACGTGGTGCATGGTCTAGGCATGGAAGAAATCCAAGCTTTTCCTCGGCCGTTGGAACTGCATTACTGGTTGCACGCACCTTCTTCAGTAGACGCAACAAACCCCGAGCCTCTCTGCATGGTGGTTTAGAAAAGGTTCTTAGGTGGATTATAACGAAGGCTGACGCATAAAATTTCGCTTTCTCTCTTTTCTATACACATTTTTTGAACTCATACATCGTGCCTAAAGTCCAGCTTGGGCCGGTTATAGCTTCTAAAAAGCAATGTTGCAATGATAAGCTCGAGCTGCAGTAGATCCTATTGTCCCCACACACCCTTTGGGTGTCATGTTTAGGTGCATCCCCTAGTATAAAAGTTGGCCATGGTTTCGAAGGAGCAATATCGTGATGCAAAGCAATGTTGTAATGACAAGCTTAGGCTGCGGCAGAATCTCAGAAAGCAACTACACTGTGAGTGGTCTTGGAAAAGGTTCTTAGGTGGATTATAACGAAGGCTGACGCATAAAATTTCGCTTTCTCTCTCTTTTTGAGCATATACATCGCGCTCAAAGAGTAGAGTTCTGCCGGTTATGGTTTCTAAAAGTGATGTTGTAATATAAGCTTAGGCTGTAATAGAATCTCAAAAAGCAAGTGCTATGATTTCCATATGCATCGTACTTAAAGTCCAGCAAGCCGCAAGTGTTATGGTTTCTAAGGAGTAATATTGCAATGCAAGTACTGACACATAAAACTCTGCTTTTTTCTTCTTCTTGTAAACTCTTTGGGTGTCATGTTTAAGTGCATCTCTAGTATAAAAGCTGGCCATGGTTTCGAAGGAGCAATATTGTAATGCTAAGCCTTGGCTACAGTAGGATCCTAAAAAGCAAGTGTGTTGTGGATTCCGTATTTCATCGTGTTTAAAGTCCAACAAGCCGTGAGCGCCATGACTTCCGAGAACAATATGTACGAGCAGAAGGGAGTCGTGAGCAAAGTAGTAGTAGTAACTGAAGGATGTAGCAAGTTGCCGAACATTGCTGAGGTGGCGGGAAGAGTTCTGAAAAAGCAGGCCCTATGGACTTCCTATTCAGGTACGTTATGCCTGATCTAGACATGGAAGAAATCCAAGCTTTTCCTCAGCAGTTGGGACTTGGACTGCATTACTAGTTTTGCACACTCTCTTTAGCAGACGCAGCAAACCAATGGGCTTTTAGCGTCCCGTGCAAAAGAGAAGAGATTTTAATTGAAGATACACACCACCTCAATTATAACCAACTCGTCGTCTTCTTAATTTAATGCAGCTTTTTTATGGCGTCGTCAACGCTAACGGCAGCGGCTGTGTTTCCATCTACTTCTCTGCTGTCCAGATACTCTTTCAACAAGTTTCTAGCAACTCCGGACGCCGCATCAACTGCAGCACCTCTTAACCCCTTGACGAAATTTTCTATCTGTAGCTCAATTTTAGCGACGGCAACGTCTATCTGAGATTCTAACATTTCCTCTAGATGCCTTTTCCCCTCTTTGATAACTGATCTGCACTGAGCCTCTGCATCCTTTAACACTTCATCAGCGAGAGTCCTAACTTCGTCTCTCAAACTGTTCGCATCCACCAACATACCGTCCAGTTTCTTGGCAAGCTCCGAAGATTCCTCAACGCACTTCGTACTGGATCTCTGCTTCTCACTTAAAAATTTACCCAAAAACTTTCTTGCTGGATTAAATGCCAACACAAACCCGACACAGAACGCAACATCAACAATCAAATGCGCATCAATCATAGCTCTCCCCATATAACTCAGCAGACAACCTCGTTGCCTCATTTTCCACTATACTGCTGGCCTTAGTACCGCTTATCCTAGCGTAATACATGGCAGCAACACCACTTGAAAGGGATGCCAGTTCTTCGCGCGAACTCTCCTTTAGGATTTCCAATTGCTCCTCGGCAAAGTTCATCATGCCACAAACTTCCTCGTCAAGCAGCCTTAAAGCCTCCGCTTCAGCAGCAGCAACTTCGGAAACAGCGCCACTTATCAAACTCTGGGCCCTTTCCTCCACCTCGTCGAGCGAAGCTTTGTGCCTCAGTAACTCATCGCGCACACGTGCGTACACAGAGTCCGCCCTATCAAGCTCAGCACCCTGTAACTTGGCTCTTGTGCCAATATGAGACTCAACTTTAGGCACAACCACATATCTCACCGACAGGTATAGCAGCGCAAATGCGCAAATAAACCATACTGCCTGGGATGGATAAATCGAGAAGTCCAGCTGGGGAACTGTCTCCATAGCCGTACTACCCGGCAACAAATATCAAAAGTAAGGCCAGTAGGAAAGAAAACAAACCCATAGCCTCCACAAGCGCGGCACCGGTATATACATACTTCTTTAGCCTATCCTCCGTCTCAGGATTACGCGCAATACCGTTAAGCATGGACGAGAATACAGAAGCCACACCCATAGCCGAGGCCACCATACCTAAAACACTTAACCCAACAGCAACAAACCTAAGGGAGTCCATAACCACCACCAGTGCATACTTTATGTCCCAATTATAAACGCTGGACATACAAAGTCAACGAGTAATTAACCACTATCAACGTACACGTTCAGCAGAACTAGGAACTAGTGCACAAAAAACCTCTTAGGTTTAGTCAAAAAATAAAGAATATATTAGTAACGTGATTCACTAAGACAAATTAGTGCGCACTGACTGAATCGGATAAGTACACAGCAGTAAGGACTGTAAATATGTACGCCTGCAACACAGCAACGAAAATTTCGAATCCTATCAAGACAATTATGAACGCGAAGGGCAATACCGACAAAACCGGGTGCATCTGCAACACAAATTCTGAGATTACCGCTATTATCGTGTGCCCCGCTATCATATTGGCAGCCAACCTTATAGCCAAACTAACAGGACGCGCAATATATGCAAAAAGTTTTATAAACACCATCATTGGAGCAAGCCACATAGGAGTCCCGTGTGGCAAAAATATCCTCAAAAATTCAAGTTTTCTGTGCATAAACCCTATGAAGGTCACCACAGTACACACCAGCAATGCCAACGCAAATGTGACAGATATGTGACTAGTAGCAGTGAATCCTAATGGCAAGATTCCTATCAAATTGCACGAAAGTACAAACAAGAACGTGGTCAACACAATTGGAATGTACCGCAACCCCTCTTTACCCACGTTGCTTTCCAGTGTACCAACCACAAAATTGTAGATAAGCTCCATAGCGGCAAAAGCGCCCCCTCTTTTTACGCCGCTACTTGAGCTTCTGAGAGCGCAAAACATCAGAATGGACGTCATAACAGATGAAAGCAACATAAAGAGCGCACAGTTCGTAAAACTGACATCTATGCCGAACGGGGCAGTGATATCAAATAGTCTATGAACCCTAAATTGCTCAAGAGGTTCCAAGGCATACTCCACGTTGTCGCATCGCACCACAGTATCATATATAAGAGATTCATAGTCAACTGAGTTTGACACATAACTTCTGGCAATGCATGTATTACACACTTATAATTAGTCCCGAGCGATTTTTAGCATTACACTTGGCTGTTTTATAGTGGTGCCGCATGGCTGCTGAACTTCTTATCATGGCGAAGCAAGATATATTGTCGGGTGGGCACGCCGAAATTGCTGAGTATACTACCAATTCGATACACATAGGGCAAAACTTGTTGGCATCTATGCCCGATATAGTATCGAAATACAACGGAAAAGGACTTCTTGTCGCAGATTCGAACACCATACAACTGTTGGACAAGGCAGTGGTAAATTCTCTAGAGCACTACGTTATAGAAGGTAAATATAGCGCCTCCTGGAAGCTTGTAGAATCCATAAAGGCTGCTTCGCAAAACTCGGATTTTCTTATCGCCCTGGGAAGTGGCACAATTAACGATATCTGCAAGTATGTAAGCCACACGTGCGGAAAAGAATACATAATATTCCCCACTGCGCCCTCTATGAATGGATATACCTCGAAAAACGCATCTATTGTTTTGGAGAATGGCATAAAAAAATCTCTAAAAGGGCAGCTGCCCAGAGATATATATGCTGATACATACGTACTAACACACGCACCAGCTCGACTTATTAATAGCGGATTCGCAGATTTTATATGTAGATCTACCGCACGTGCTGATTGGCTCATATCACATTTGTTACTGGGCACAGAATACAGCGAATTGCCGTTTACAATAACTGAGAACAGCGAGCGCGCACTTCTTGAAAACTACACAGGCCTCATGAAGCGTGATACAGACACGATAATGGCGCTGATGCAGGCGCTCTTCCTCTCAGGAGTCGGTATGATTGTGGCGGGAGGAAGTTACCCGGCAAGTCAGGGAGAGCACATGGTAGCGGGTGTTACGGAACTCCTAGATAATCACGAATTTTTACATGGAGAAAGAGTAGGTGTAGCCACGATTTTAATGTCTAAACTGCAGGAAAATATATGCAAGCTACGGCCAAAATTTCACGTGACCTCATTGGATAGAAGCTCCATGGAAAAGTATTTTTCCCCTAAACACGTGGACGAATTTTGCAAAATTTTATCCAAGAAATACATTGATCATACCAAAGCGGAGCACATAAATCACATTTTGGATGAAAAATGGACGCAGATTTCTGAATGTATAGCGTCTAAAACTCGTAAATCATCTACCATAAAAAATGCTTTGAATGGTCTGGGCAGTCCGACTCTACCTACACACATTGGATGGAATGCAGAGAAGTACAATTCTATAGCCAATGTTTCGTTTGTTACAAGAGATAGGTTCACGTTCCTTGATGTCGCACATCATATAAAAATTTCCATATAGGAGCTTATTTTTCAACATGACCAGCACTAACGTCGTGCCCTTGAAGCAACGCAGCGTGCAAGTTTGCTTCTTCGAACTTTACTCCATCAAGTTTAGCGTTCGTGAAGTTTGAAAATGATAGATTTGCCTTCCTGAAATTGACATTCAACAAGTCCGCTTCTACAAATTTCGTTCCCACCAATATAGAGTTCGAAAAATCCACGTTCTCTATGCGCATGCCCTCAAAGTCAACATGGGAGTAATTTACATCTAACTTCCTATTGATAAGCAACTTTTTCAATTTTTCCGTAGAATCTATGGCAGATTCAGGCCCATTAATGCCATTATTCATGACCAAGGTCTCATCAAAAGTGCAGTCTCTGAACGCAGATCCATCTAACTTGTTCTCGTAAACACTTGCACCTTTGAAGGCAGATTTCCTAAACTCGCACTTCTCCATGTCTCCAGCGAAGAAACTGGTCTTCTCAAATGTGCTACCTACAAACTTCGCATTTTTGAAAACACTGCCATCAATCAGAACCTCACTAAGCCGTGCTGAAAGCCATTTAGTCCTTTCTCCATTTATGTTGCGGTATAGAGACTTCTCAGCGTTATAATTGACGAACGCAGCATTAGCAAAATTCACGTCTATCGCCCTGATACCTTCCAATTTCGCATCATGGAGAGACACAGCTCTCATATCTGATCCATGTATATCAGTATTGCGCACTACCGCGCCATTCAATACCGAAAATGCAAACGTACTATGTGAAATGCTTCCTGAATCCAGCACTATATTACGCAGATCCGACTCTTCTAATATGGATTCCTGTATTGAGATGCCATTCAATACTGATCCGTACACTGTTGCATTGCTGAGATTAACGCCAACAAGTGTCGTGTTGCTAAGAACAGAACCTTGCAGGTTAGCCTCTCTAAGATCTGTATAGTAGAAATCAGCAGCAAACATATTTGCGTTACTTAGATTTGTCCTATGCATACTTGCAAACCGTACACTAGCTGTCTCCAGGTTAGAAAAACTCAAATCGCTTCCGGTAAAATCCGCAAAATCCAGGGTTACCCCATACATCATGGAGTTTTTCATAAGTGTTCCATATACTCTGGAGTTCTGTAAGTTCGTACCAAAAAGGTTCGCTTCAGAAAAGTCACTTCCCTGTATCAAAATGTCGCTAGCTTCTGCATCCTTGAAGTCCGCACTACGCATGACGGAATTTGTTACTGTTGAGTGTGTCATATCCGCATTGCTAAACACTGCGTGCGAACCTTTTACCTCTTCTAGCAGCGCAGTCTGCATATCTGATCCCACAAACATTGCATATCTTATGTCTGAAGAACGCACTTTCACGTTACTGAGATCGGCAAGAGCCAAGTTTGCAAATTTGAGATCAACTTCTTCAAAACTCGTCTTATTCAAGTCCGTGTTGGAAAGGTTTGCACCCCGCATGTCGGACTTAGAAAAAACTGTATTAGAAATATTGCCATGCTTGAAGTTGGCCTTTACTAGGTTGACACCTTCAAAAATCGCCCCTCTTACATCAAGCTCGCTAAAGTCGGCACCATACAGATTGGTCCCAAACTCGTTCTTGAAGTTGGGCGCCACACCCTTAGCATTGCACTTAACTATAAATTCTCTGAAATCCTCCCTTGTATACTGGGTCTTCTTCATACTCTCTATGTCCTTGACAAAGACGCGTCTCGGATCCTCCTCTGCTTCAGCCGCGCATGCACTACCACACGTAAAATACGCAGTAGTCAGGACGGCGCAACATACAGAAATCTTAGTGAGTGTTACAATTGCTTTATACCAACGCACACCTGCTTTGTTCATAAATATTTGAACCACACCTCCAAGAACACCGTCGAATTGTATTAGGCAAACCCTCAAAAAGTATTAATTTTGCCCATATACAATTGAATACGCCAACTATTTCACATCACGGTGCCTGTTCTCTACCTGCACACAGCAATTTGATGTAACAATAGCCATACACACCGGGAGCATGCGCCAAGTACGCGACATGCTATGCCAGCGTTACAAGCACACAAATTCTGGTTGCACTAAAACTTTCTACGTAGCACATAACTCGCGTGCTATCATGTGCATATGTCTGTTCTCATTATCTATCGCTAGTATGCGTAACGCTAACATAATCTTCAAATGTCTACTTGTTGCCTGCAGGATATTAGGGTTAATCATTCCCTGCACCATTCTCTTGTCTTTAGGGACATGGCAGACCATTAGGCTGAAAGAAAAATTGCTGATAATACAGCGTATGGATTCAGAGCCAGCAATTATTCCTATAGTCAGAATATCTGAGCATCCCTACGAAAAAGTCAGGCTGCTGGGCACGTTTGAAAGTAGCTATCTAAAGGTTTTTGCAGGTAAAAATGGGTATTATTTTGTGCAACCCCTGAAAATAGCAGAAAACAAGTACATACTGGTAAACAGGGGTACCTCAGATGCAGATACTGTCATGATAAGCCCAGAAGCTCGTACACGGGAAATAGAGGGCATAGTATATTGCAAATTGAAAAGCATTACTAAGTGGGTTGCGAAAAATGACCCAAAGCAAAATCTATGGTTCTGGTACGACATTGACGAAATGTCACGTTATCTGGAAGTTCCATTGGAACAGTGCATAATATGGGGCAACAGCACAGCAATATCATCTGGTATCAGGCCCAATGCTCTGCCTAACATTAGAAACGACCACCTTGGATACGCAATAACATGGTATATACTCGCTTTTACGTGGGCGTGCGGATACGTAGTTTACATTAGAAGGCATAATTAGCGAATACACGCTGAAGTCTTATGCTTCGCTTGTAGAACGTTTGTAGATGGACGTTAATGCAAACAGAACAAATAAAAACCCACCCACTATTGCAATAGTCCCTCCAATGGTGAAGCAGTACTTAGCAGCTTTTGAAACTGCAGATGGCAGGTACGTAACTTTCCTCAACGATCCGTATCCCCCCAGCAGCTCAAGACCAGTTATGTGCATGGCTTGCCCAATGGTATACACGAGCAGCTGAATATTCCTCAACTTCAGACGTACAGTCGCATATCCGAGCTCTGGCAACATGCTGTAGACGAACCCCATAAACGCTGCAGTCATTCCCACGACACAGCCATGGTAGTGCGCGGGAATTATTACAGTTTCGTGCATAATACTGAATATGCCGAGGATGCTACCGTATATAAACATGCCCGCAGAACACAGAAAATGCAGATTTTCTACTCTAAGGATTCGTCTCACGTTGGCTATAAATACACACGCTAAGAATAGCGGAATGATGGCCTCTGCCATACGCATATGCCACATAAAAAAAGCAACTAATGCCCCCTGGTCGTGCGGATATACTATGTGCGCACCTGATGCTAGGACGACAGAAGCGGTATTAATAACGAAAACTGCACTCACTATATATCTGTTAGTGAATACGAAGTCTTTTGCGTACATTAGTAACACAACAACAAATGCCTGGCCAAACACGCCTTGCAATAGATGCCCTGCTCCCCAGAATACAGATTCATAAAAAGTCAGCGGATCTGTTGCCGTACTGGTCATGGAATATGCTGTAATGAAACAGACAATGACCGCGGTTATCATTGCAGATATTCCGTATACCCCCACAGAAATAGAAGACTTTGTTAGAGAATTAGTGCGTCTTACCGCTAGTAATGCATTTATCACTACACCGGCGAAAAAGAATCCCAACCCCATAAAGAAGGTTCTGTTATCCATAACGGGAATATAATTGCTCTTTATTGGAATTGCATCCTTGCCTATAGCGGATAGTAAGATAAGCCCAGCGCCAATTGCTGACACTATCCACGTGTAATTCAGGTACTTCAATTTCTCCTTTATCGTCATGCTAATCAGTAGAGAAAACATGGAGCATAACCATACAAGCACTGAAAAATTCACGTGTATGACCAAAGATACATCAAATAGTCTGTCCGCGTCTGAAACCAGAGTTTTTAAGAAAGGCATTCTTAGAAAAACTATAAATATCGAGAGAATACCAGACAGACCTATCGCATGAGTACCCAGCAGCACCCATCCCCTGCACAATTTTTTATTATCATCATTGATGGCGAGCATATTTCGATTCTTAAACGAATTAGGCGCTATGGTAAGGGTAATCAATGTTGCGTGTAAACAAAATTTACCACGCTACACACCGTAACATGCTCGTGTTACACCAACGTTTATTTATAGCGCGGAATGGCGCAACATTTATCGTGAAGCGGAGTATTATTACTCCTGATCACTACCAAATATTTTCATTAGACACGTTAGTTGGGCATCCATGTGCGCCTGCATACCAAAACGTCAATACCGTGCAGTACATCCAGGGCACTTGTTGTAGTCTGTGCTAGATGTTATATTAATTAACTGATAGTATCATCTGTCCTGTAGGGCGCAGATTTACTTCGTCTTACTGAGATGTGCAGTTGTATGGAAAGTTGTAAATATTGTTTAAATATACTAATTTGAGATGCAAAGGTTTAGGCTGCTTATTTTGCCCTGTGAAAGAGAAGGATAATACGTGAATTTTGTGGGAAATAGCTTAAGAAAGATCTTACCCAACCTCTTGACCGTATTGCGCGTGCTGGCAATACCTGCAGTGGTATCCAGCTTCTTCGCAAGCTTTGAAAATGCACAGTATGTCACATTGTGCATATTTCTAGTAGCATGCATTACAGACTTCCTAGATGGCTTCTTGGCCAGAATGTGGAAGGTGCAGTCTCGCTTTGGCAGACTATTCGATCCTGTCGCAGACAAGCTCATAGTACTTTCTACTATGGTTATGCTCGTGCATGTAGGCAAAATGTCGGGTTCTGCAGTTGTATTTATAGTCATAATACTATGTAGAGAAGTACTGGTGTCGGGGATGAGAGAGTTTTTAGTGGCAGCAGGCATTAGTCTACCCGTCAGCGATGTGGGTAAAATGAAAACTGTAGTTCAAGCTATTGCTACGTGTTTCTTGATCTTAAGAGATGAAATAGCTTCTATCATTGGAGAGGCGCTCTTGTCAGTAGCTGCACTACTCTCAACATATTCCATGTACCTCTACATACGCACTGCTATGTTGAAACTAAAAAATAGCAATCTCCCATAGTAATCCGCCTCCGTGAAAAAATACTCGTGCGCCACTAGTCGCTAGAGACGGTCCAGCCTCTTTCTATACAAGAAATTCCCCTGACATAGTCAGGGAAATTGGAATATAGTCCAAGCTATTGCCACGTGTTTCTTGATCCTAAGAGACGAAATAGCCTCAATTATTGGAGTAGCCACCCTTGCGCAGTTGCCGCATTACTCTGACAATACCCGCGGACACACTGGCATTAACTAGCTTGCCTGTAAACGGTCTCTACTAGTGACAGAATACTCTAACCCCGGTGAAGTACATGGCAACTCCACTACTGTTAGCCGCCTCTATGACTTCTTCATCTCTCATAGATCCTCCAGGCTGAACTATCGCGGATATACCCACTGAAACTGCTTGTCGTATACTATCCGCAAATGGAAAAAACGCGTCAGAGGCCATAACCGCCCCTGCACAGTTCCCAGCTTTCCTGACTGCAATCTCAACGCTGTCTATTCTGCTCATCTGCCCAGCTCCTATACCTATGGCACGCCTGTCACGAGCAACGACTATGGCATTGGATTTAACGTGCTTACACACCCTCCACGCAAAAAGAAGGTCCTCCAGTAAGTCCTCACCTACGCCTTTCTCCGTCACCTGCTTTAGATCTTGGATTTTCAAAACACTTGTGTCGGGTTCCTGCACAAGAAGACCCCTCCCCATGGAACTTTTAAAGACTAAAGTTCCCGCTTTATACGGTTTGTACTTGATAATTCTGAGGTTTTTCTTCGCCCGTAGCACTTCGAGCGCTGCTGCATCAAAATCCCGCGCAATAACAGCTTCTATAAATATGGAAGACATTTTTCTAGCAGTACTTTCGGAGATCTTCCCATTGACTGCAATAATACCTCCAAAACTGCTGCGCGGGTCACACGATATGGCCCTATCATAGGCGTCATCAACGTTGGTATGCGTAACAGCAACCCCGCAAGGATTTGCATGCTTTATAACACTTGCCGCAGGTAGATCGAACTCTTCAACTATTTTTATGGCCGATTCAATGTCAACAATGTTGTTAAAGCTTAATTCTTTCCCATGTATCTGCACAATGGGTAGCCCCACCTCTTCTCCTGCCCCCGTGCTGTAAGCTGCAGCAACTTGATGAGGATTCTCACCTGAGCGTAAATTTTGTACTTTGCTACCATGTATCACTATTTCATCGGGCAGAATACCAGGCGCGCAATTAGACGACATCCACAAATGTATACTAGCATCATATGATGCAGTAACCGCAAACGCCTTCATAGCCATTCGTCGCCTATATTCAATGGTAGTGGAACCATTGTGCTCCTTTAATTCCCTTATGAGACTGTCATAATCCTTAACATCAGATATAACGGTTACATATTGAAAATTTTTAGCAGCAGCTCTAAGGAGGGAAACACCGCCTATATCAATATATTCAACCATGTTCTCTTCACACACATCTCCCATGGACATGCGCTGCTTAAACGGGTAAAGATCAACGACAACGAGATCTATGTTGGAAATGCCATGCTCCTTAGCCTCTTTTTCATGCTTATCCCTATTACAGAGTATACCGGCAAAAATCTTGGGATGCAGAGTTTTCACACGGCCTCCCATTATCTCCTCAAAACCCGTATAGTCTGAAACTTCAATAGGATCTAACCCTGCCTCTCGCAACACAGCACATGTATTTTTCGTAGACAATATACGAAAAGAATTCTCTACCAAAACCTTCGCAAGATTTTCCGCTTGACTCTTATCAGACAGCGAAAGAAGAGCTACCTTTGCTTCCAAAACATCTACCACAACATACTGTAATAACTACACAACATCAGTTAACCATAGCAAGTATCTGCGCCTCTGACACTAACTCATCTTCAACATGCGCCGTACACTCAAACCTGCAGCTATTGCCCCTTCTATGTATCACGCGTGACTTCAAAACTAAAGTATTACCCGGCGTAACAACCTTACGGAATCTAGCAGAATCAATTGCCATGAAGAATACGGATTTTTTATCAGCATCTTGACTATCTGGCTCGTAAACAGCACATATCATGGACGCTTGGGCCATGGCCTCTACTATTAACACCCCAGGCATGACGGGATTGCCAGGAAAATGTCCTACAAAAAACTGCTCGTTGAAAGTTACGTTCTTAACTGCCACAATTCTGTCCCCAGGAATGCATTCCGTAACTTTGTCGATAAACAGGAATGGGTACGCATGAGGCAAAATGCGCGCGACTTCGACGTGATTAAGGCTCACAGCCCCATTTTTCGTTTCGTTCCCCTCTTCCCTTCCCAAACTCATGCCGCTACTCACTCAGACTTACACGAGACAAGTCTTTATTCAAAATTTCCAATACCTTTTCAGAGATATCTGCATCTGAATTTATATACGAAGCCTGGCTCTTAGACATAAAAAGCACGATATCCGAGCTATTTTCCTCTGCAATACGCTTCGAAATCTGCTGTATCTTCTCGTATACCTGCCCCATAGCATTACTAAACATTCCTTCCAGTTCGGACATCCTGACGGAAGCATCACGATTTAGAGATTCTACACTCTTCCTGAATTCCGCAACCTTGGCCTCAAAGGCTTCTGAGCTTAATATGCTTTTCTGCTTTATTAGGTCTTCTTCCTCTTTGCGCAATCTTTCTTCCCTACTAGAAAAAGAACCCTGCAACTCAGCCCTTCTTCTATCAAGTTGAGACCTTATATCCTTCGCAACCAAAGCCTCGCCCAGTATTTTATCAGCATCTATAAACAAAACAGATCCAGCACGCGCAACAGCCGAAGTGGCACTGGAAGAGTACACTAGAACAGCCAAACAAAAAACCACTGAAAGAAATCTACAAACTTTCATAACTAAATCCCCTTATCTGTGGAAATCCTAATCCTATCTCGAATATCAAATTCCTTCGCTACGATTGGGAACCCAAAGTCTATCCTAACAGGGCCAAAAGGCGATCTCCATGAAAAACCGAACCCAACAGACACTCTGGGCTCATTGCTTGTTTTATACCCCTTCAAATTCTCATAATCCAACCCGTATAAGCTGGCAACATCACAGAACAATGAACCCTTTATACCAACCTTCTCCGGCAATCCTATGGGGAAATCCAGTTGAAGAGTTAATGCATAGTACAGCTTGCCACCTAAAGATTCTTGGGTTTGCACGTCTCTAGGACCTATACCAGACGACGAAAATCCCCTAATTTCCTCGCTGCCGACAAAAAATCTTTGTCCTATCTTAACTTTTTCTCCAGCATATGCAAACACGTACCCAAAAGACGGCTTTATCTTTAGCCTTACATCATCGAAAATCTTCTCGAACACCGGATAAACATGCGCACTGGAAGCATGTGTCTTAACATAATGCAAATTCCCACCAACCCCAGAAACATACTGGCTTATCCTAGCCAACACTCCCCTCCTTGGGCTGTATGGATTGTCCAGGCTACTGTACACAAGAGAGTACCCTACAGACGAATCAAAAAACTCCCCTTCCTGTTCGCGTATGTACACGGAGGCCAGTTCTCCAATATTGTGTATGCTATGATACTTGTAGTAGTACTGCAAAGTCAGTGAGGTTGAATCATTCAAGTCGCAAGATAGTCTCGCGGAAAATCCCGCATTTGTGTTACTGAATGGATTGTTATCATGCACTAACCCACCAAAACTCGACCTCGCCGTGGAACCACCGCCACCTTGTCTGTTATAAAACGCTCCCACTCCAAAAGAAATCTCACTTTCGAATATGTCATTTGTAACCAAATCCAACATACTCGATATGCTACCAATGGACCTAGAGAGTTCAAATGCCGCCACCTTACCAGTGCCGAATATGTTCTTCTCCTTTATGCTGATTTTACCCACTAATCCACTGGCAGGAGAAAATCCCGCACCTACATCAAAAGACCCAGTGCCCCTCTCTTTCACCTTTATATTCAAATCCACAAGGCTATCAGACACTTTGTAAGTATCAGCTTCTACGGACTCAAAAAACTCAAGATTAAGCAATCGTTTGCGGGATTGTCTGACGTCGAATGCGCTGTAAATATCGCCTTCAGATATGCCCAACTTCTTCCTTATGACAAGATCCAAGGTGCGAGTGTTGCCTAGTATATTGATCTTCCTTACATAAACCCGGCTACCCAAAGTTGCTACATACTTAACATTGACCACATCACCCTGAATGCTGTATTCGCTGTTAACGGCAGCAAATAAGTTACCCTTTTCATGCAGATAAGCGGTCATTAGCGCGATGGTCTTGTTGACCTCCGACATGTTGAACACCTCACCCTTCTTTGTGAGTATCATGCCAGACAGGTCATGGTAGCCTTCCTTCTTTGTGAAAACTTTCCCATCAACCTCAACAGAAGTATCCCCAAAGCGATACTTCTTTCCCTCTTCCAAAGCGTATATCACAGTAACTTTAGACAAATCACCGCTGACTTCCGAGGTGACAGACTTCACCTTAAAATCGAGAAACCCCTTGCTAGTATAAAAATCACGCAACAAGGACCTATCCATTATCAGTCTCTCAGTAAAAAACTTCGTACTGTCTCCAAAATACCCGAAAACATCCCTAAGTCGTCTCTCTTTTGAGGCCATCACAGCTTTTAATTGGTCATCAGTAAATGAATCATTCCCTATCAACATTATTCTCTCTATCCTGGCCGTTACGCCCTCGGCTATTTTGATAGTGATATCTACGGAATTCCTAGAAGCGTTGCTTATGGAGTGAGAAATCTTGACACCTAATAGCCCCCTACTGTGGTGCAATGCTTTCAGAGCAGATATATCGCGATCTAGCTTTGCCTCAGTAAATACACTCATCTTTTTCAACTTCAAGATCCCCTCCTTAAGGTTCTTGTCGTTGAACGCTCTATTGCCGTGTATAATTATATCGCGTACTATAGGGTTTTCTACAACACTGATAACTAACTCATCCCCTACAACTTCCACATCGACTTTGGAAAACAGAGATGTCGAGTACAGGCTCTTTATTATGTCGTCCAATCTAGACTTACTGACCGTCTCACCAAGCAGAGGAACCTTCGCGTACGACTCAACTGTTTCAGCGTCCAATCTCTCGTTTCCAACCACCCTGACCCTGGATACTACGGGCCCAATATCAGAATCTGCAGATGTAATACCCGCAACAAGCCAAGAAGGAACTAGCCAGAGATGCACAATGGCTAACAACGTGAAAATTGAAAAATACCTCATATGCCTCACTTCAAAATGCTTCTAACGTCATTGAAGGTGACAAAAATCATTAGAGACATAAGGAGAAAAAACCCTACCATCATGACAGCACTCTGACACCTCGGATCTATAGTGTTACGCCTGAACACACCCTGAAGTATATACTGCAATACATACCCACCATCAAGCATAGGAAGAGGTAGTAGATTTATAACGCCTAAGTTCGCGGATATCAGTCCTATGAATCGCAGGCCTTCCTTGTTTCTGATAGACTCACCAGAGTGTTTTGCTATACGCACAGGACCACCCAGTTCATCCATGCCGCGCGAACCCGTAACAAGCTGCCTGACAGCAGTGAGGGTTATCTTAACAATTCTAGCAACGCACCTAACAGATTCAGCCGCGGCAGACACAACAGTCATGCGCTTGGCTTTTATGTTTTCAGGGGAAATGCTGGCCGCTATACCGAGCTTTCTAGATGCATTGTCCACCCATTCGTCAGGTCCTAGAACTACATGGTGTAGCTTATTGCCACGCATGAGTCCTATAATCACCTCTTCACTGCTGCTATTGGCTATATGGTGCCTGATTTCTTCAAACCATGAAATCTTGTTTCCATCTATGGTGACGATCCTATCGCCCGCCATGATGCCCACAGAATCTGCCACACCTCCGGGTAAGACGCTTCCCACAACCGGAAGAGGCGTCATAGCACCCCTGGTGCTAAAAAGCAGAAAAAATACCAAAACGGAAAACAACAAATTGGCTCCAGGCCCAGCTATAGCCACAATTGCTCTCTGCCACAAGGGCTTACCATTAAGAGCAACGGATGCGCTTCCTTCAGGTACTTCCGCATCGGATGCATCACCAAACATCCTCACATATCCACCCACAGGAACGAGGCTGAATTTCCATCTAGTTCCAGAAGAATCCGTTACCCCGAAAAGCTCCGGGCCAAACCCTAAAGAAAAAGTCTCAACTTTTATCCCACAAAGCCTAGCCGCGAGATAATGCCCGTATTCATGGACAAACACAACTACCGACAAAACAAACAGGAATGAGGCAACATAGAAAAAACCCTCCTGAAAAGCACTACCAGCATGTGCTAATGACAACATGGGGCCACTCAACGAGCTAAAAACACGCGCATGTTATACCATATTTATACCATTGACAACACTATTATGAGGTATAAAGTACCTGGGCAATGGCTTATAGAGGCGTTAGTACAGTGACTGAAAGTGGCTGCGATGTAATGAGAAAAAACAGGCTTCTGTACAGAAGTACACACAGGGGATGCAAAGAAATGGATATTATACTCGGACGCTTTGCGTTGAGGCATCTTCACTCGTTAAACGAGCATCAAATGGCCGAGTATGAGAAGATAGTTGATCTAGATGATGTGCTCTTGTATTCATGTGTAGTGGGCACGGCTTCTGTACCTGCGCACATAGACAGTGAGTTGATAAACATGATTGCCGATTGTGTCGGTAAGCCAGCATCATAAATGTGGTTATATACTTCGGTAAGAGGGCATTTCTCCAACGTATTGGGTAGTGGTTATGGATTATGCATTTTTGAACGCGTTGTTCCTAGCATTCGTTGGAGGCATAATATTGAACTGCATGCCGTGTGTATTTCCGATACTGTCCCTAAAGGTACTCTCAATTCTTAAACAAAAAAACAGTACGCGTGTCCCTGCTATTCTTGACGGCCTTTCCTATGCGGCAGGTGTTTGTATCAGCATGTTTCTTCTATCAGTAATCTTGCTACTATTAAGGGCGACGGGAAATTCACTAGGTTGGGGGTTTCACATGCAATCTCCAGCTTTGGTGTCTATAATGATGCATATAACCTTCCTGATCGGTCTTTCCTTCTCGGGTATTTTCGACATTCCTGCGGGAATCTCGGGAATGAACAGCACTTTCGGATCACGTAATATGGGTAGCTTTTTCGCAGGGTCATTGTCCACACTAATAGGCACTCCGTGCGCGGCACCTTTTATGGTATCTGCAATAAGCTTTGCGCTGCTACAACCTTGGCTATGTGCGATATTCATATTCCAAGCGATGAGCATAGGAATTGCTTTTCCATACCTGATATTTTCCTGCATTCCAAAAGCAGCGAATTTTTTGCCCAAACCCGGTATGTGGATGGAAATACTGAAGCAGTTTCTGGCATTTCCAATGTACATCACTTCCGCGTGGTTACTTCACATCCTTGCCGCACAGCAGGGATATAGCGTGGTATTCCCAGCAGTTTGCTCGCTGATAGTTCTCGTTATGTTGATTGTGGGAATGAAATTTGTCCCAAATGAGACAAAATTTGCGAAGATAGTGTTCGTAACAGCTGTGTGCTCGATTAGTATAGCATCTTCCTTGTACGTGGGGAAATTCCACGCTGCTAATTCTCAACGAGTGGACGTGATAGCATTTTCCCAAGACAAATTACAAGAACTACTTGATAGGAAAGAAAATGTCTTTGTAGCCGTGGGAGCTGAATGGTGCTTAACATGTAAGACAAACGAGGTGGTGATAAGCTCTGGCAGTATTCAGAACATTTTCAGCGCTCACAATGTAATTTACATGAAAGCAGATTGGACTTCAATGGATGAGAAAATAGCGAATTACTTGAGCAGCTTCGGCAGTACCAGCATACCATTTTATGTCCTATATGTTAAAGGAACACCTCTCGGGAAAGATCTAATACCGCAGATATTCACTGCAGACAAACTAGCAGAAATATTAGAAAGGAGCCTACGCTAGTTACTAGGCGCGGACTTAAAAAATGATCTCACTATGCTGCAAATCCTACACCTTGCAGAAACTGCCTCAAGCGCATAAACCGGAAATCTGTATTCCGCATCCTCTCCCACGTCTACTATTAGATCTCCAACTTTTTGATCCTTCTCAATCGGAGGCACCACGGGGTTTTTGTGAGATATAAACATGCGTATTTTTCTTGCAGCACCCTTGCGATACACGACGACAACATCGTTACGCACATACACAGGCAAGCTATTTTTCTTGCCCACTTTTTCTATATATCCGACAGTAGTACCGCTTTTGAACAGTGATTTAGTTTCAAAGTGATTTAATGCATGCAACACAAGTCTCTTGACCTCGTAGGCCCTTTCCGCTTCAGTTATAAGACCATTTACCACGACGAAGATCCTTCTCCCGTCTTTTTCTGCAGACGCGGCCATGCCATACCCTTGCCCAGTGTGATGACCTGTTTTGAGTCCGTCTACTCGTATATTGTAATTTAGCAAGGTGTTGTAGTTCATGCGCGTTTTGCCATTGTAGCTAAACGTCTTTTCACCAAAAAATCCGTAATATTCAGGAAAATCTCTGAAAATCCGCACAGACAGCGTCATGATATCTCTTGTAGACATAGAATTAAGGTTGGGCCAACCTGTTACGTTTACAAAATTGCTGTTTTTTAGACCCATCTTGGCAGCTACGTTGTTCATCTCCTTTACAAAATCCTTCTCGGATCCGTACAATCCCTCAGCTATAGTAATGCAAGCATCGTTGCCTGAAGCAACTATAGCAGCCGATATTAGCTCCCTAACTGTTACTTTATCACCAGCCTTCAAAAACGCCACGGGCTCACCGCTGGTAGCAGCGTTATCACTCACTATGAACATATCATTCATCTTCAATGCCCCAGCCTTTAAGTGCTGAAAGGTGATGTACAGCAACATAAGCTTACTGATTGACGCAGGAGCTACTATCTCATCCACATTCCGCTCGAACAGCAGAGTATTGGAATCCATATCTAGTACAGCTACATTGGGTGCTTTCGAAAAATCGCTCCAAGAATATGAAGCATGCGCAGAAGAAAACCCACAGATACACAACAGCGCAACCATGATGTACGATTTTAGGTATCTGGACAAAACTGAATCGTTCACTTAATTAGATGCAAGACTTTATACTTTATGTGAGCGTAAAATATCAATAACAAAATCATTGGTAAATCCGGTATCTCCCACTACTGAAAGAACTCGTTCAGGAGGCATAAACTCGTTATAGACGGAGTTGCGCATGTAGGGTGTGTTCAACTTCTAGATGAGTATCACATTTGAGGTGCGTCTATAGTGTAGTGGAGACGCGCCACAGTTTTTTGAATGGCAGCACGCCGCAAAGGCAAAACCTTTCATTTCACCTTCCGCATGATGTATTGTTCAACTCTCAATGAAGTTTACGATCTCAGGCGAAGTGTAAACCCATGGTGTGCTACCGTTCCTGTTTACGTACTGTTGAACATACACTTCTTGCCCATAAAATTCCCTTACACTACTTATGATGTCATCGCTATACACGTCATTTTCCTCTTTTAGTGTCATAACGATTCGCACCTTCCTATCCTTCAGTACTTCTAACGCCGTAAATGTATGACTTATGCATCCCAAATAGGATCCTATGACCAGAATAACTTTGCTCTCTAAGTCTTTTATCAGGTCCAACGCGGTGCTGTTGCGGGTTATAGGTGACATCACTCCACCAGTCCCCTCTATAAAGGTATAGTCGCACGGATTGGCACAGACCTTCGCACAAAAACTAAGCACATCTTTATACTCTATAGATTCACCCAGCATGCTGGCTGCAACACTAGGAGTACGTGGCTGTGCAAGCCTCCATGGGGAGACTGCTTCTATGCTACTCTCAGTAACGCCCAACCCTAAACTACGAATGATCTTGCACGTATCTCTTTCCCATGCATTGTCCCATCCGCTTACAACAGGCTTAATGGCTTGCACGGTATTGCCAATTCTTCTAGAATGCCAACATAGTGCTGTAGTGATGAAAGTTTTTCCTATGTCAGTTCCACATGATGTAATGAAGTACACGCTCATAGTAAAAGTTCTTGCTCAGCACCCTGACATTGTAGTACACACTACGGATTTTACAATAGGCTGAGGATAAGGGGATCAATGAGTACAGAGTCTGGTAACGGTCTTTGGAGTAGCCTGAAGAGAGGTTTGTATAGGACTTCAGCCAAACTCAGTGAAGGAATAAAAGAGATATTCGGCAGTGGCAAAAAAGTTGATAAGAGCGCACTGAAGGAGTTATCGGACCTACTGATTTCCACCGACATGGGCCCGGAAATGGCATCTTTTTTCACGCAAAAGATCTCGGAGATGCAGTTTGCTGACCCCGTAGATGTACATGTAAAACAGAAACTTGCGGAAGAGATAGAAGCACGGTTGAGCGCTGTGTCGAAAAACATATCTATAACTCATTCCCCGCAGGTAATTTTACTATGTGGAGTCAATGGAAGCGGGAAGACCACAACCGTAGCAAAGCTGGCACATAAATTCCAAAAAAGCGGACTTTCTGTTCTGATAGGAGCATGTGATACGTTTCGCGCAGCCGCAGTAGAGCAATTAGTGCATTGGGCAGGGATATTAAACTGCCCTATAGTTTCTGGACCTCTTGGCTCGGATTCGGCAAGCGTAGCTTATAAGGCATTGAGTCAAGCAATTGAAGCCAAGATAGATGTCGTTCTCATAGATACTGCAGGAAGATTACATAATCACAAAAATTTGATGGAAGAATTGTCAAAGGTGTGCCGTGTGATAGGTAGACATGACTCAACTGCCCCTCATGATATAATATTGGTCCTAGACGCTACTATAGGGCAGAATACATTTACTCAAGTGGAAACGTTTTCGACCTTTGTTAAGGCAACTGGAATCATACTTACTAAGCTTGATGGCACCGCAAAAGGCGGTATCGTGCTACGTATAGCACATAAGTACAACTTGGCGTTGCACGCTATAGGGGTTGGTGAAAAGATTGATGATTTAGAGGATTTTTCCGCTCACGAGTTTGCAAAAAATCTGTTGGGAATTAGATAAACGCACTGCAACTTTAAGTTGTATAATCCCTACAGTAGGGTAAAAACCCCTTGTTCCACCTATGTGCAAGCTCAAAAATCCACTTTTATTACTCACACATATATAATATAACCACTACCTAGGCTTTGCTGTTTTGTCGAGTGGAGGAGTGATGTCGATACCAATATCTGTTGCATATGGTGATGGTATAGGCCCAGAAATTATGGAAGCTGTACTTTTCATACTGAAAGAGGCTCAAGCAGATATAAGTGTCGAAAGCATAGAGATAGGGCACAAGCAGTATTGCCGTGATTGGCCCGCTGGAATATCGCCCTCATCGTGGGCTTCCATTAATAGGACAGGCGTGCTCCTTAAGGCCCCAACTTTAACTCCTCAAGGAGCGGGGCATAAAAGTTTAAATGTGGCTTTGCGTAAACGCTTAGGTCTGTACGCTTCCGTACGGCCCTGCGTATCATATCACCCTGTGGTGGAGGGAATACATCCAGATTTAGACATAGTGGTCATACGGGAAAATGAGGAGGACACGTATTCTGGTATTGAGCACAGGCTTTCGGAAGACATGTACGAGTGTGTCAAAGTTGCTACTAGGTCAGCTTCGGAAAGGATATGCCTATATGCTTTTGAATATGCAAAAATACACGACAGAAAGAGGGTCACCTGTTTAGTGAAGGACAACATCATGAAGATGACAGATGGCATACTACACAGTGCCTTTGATAGAATAGCATCAATGTATCCAGACATCGCTGCAGATCACTATCTCGCTGATATAGGAATGGCAAAAATCGCAAAAAATCCTGAAGCATTTGATGTCGTTGTGACCACTAATCTTTATGGGGACATACTATCCGATATAGTAGCATTACTTTCAGGATCCATAGGATTATCCGGAAGTGCCAACATTGGAGATAAGTATTCTATGTTTGAAGCGGTACACGGCTCAGCACCGGATATATCTGGACAAAACATAGCGAATCCATCTGGACTTTTAAACGCTGCTGTGCAAATGCTGATCCACATAGGGCAAGGAGAAAAAGCGCACATTATATATAACGCTTTGCTTAAGACGCTGGAGGACGGTGCACATACGTTTGACATATATAATGAAAAAAGAAGCACACGTAAGGTTACGACTAAGGAATTTTCTGAGTTGGTGGTTGATAATTTAGGTGCAGAACCAAAGCAATTGCGCAAAATGAACATCGCTTCGCGTTCCTCTACGGAGGCTCAGATAGGTACTCGTAGTAATGATAAACCCATGCCAGAACATGAGCACCTAAAGAGCAAAATACTTCTAGGTGTAGATGTGACCATAGGCTTTGGAAGAGATATTGCTATCACGGAAGTGGCAGAATCTTTGCGCAAAATTGATTCACCGCTAAAGCTTCAGCTAATACATTCTAAGGGCATGGAAATATGGCCGAATGCTCCCTATATGCAGTCCCACATGGACGTTTTGTCTTGCAGATTTTGTTTTGAAGTT
The DNA here is from genome assembly GCF_036903315.1 of Anaplasma bovis. NCBI lineage: Bacteria > Pseudomonadati > Pseudomonadota > Alphaproteobacteria > Rickettsiales > Anaplasmataceae > Anaplasma > Anaplasma bovis. Next base: position 32,575 of record NZ_JAWLNY010000003.1, read on the forward strand.
GAGCAGCAATCTGATAACCCAACAGTAGTTGGCGAGTTAATATCTACCATGGAGAGCATGGGATTAGACGTAACAAAAATGACGAAATTGTATTCCTTCGATGGGGATGCTGGTTTTTTCGTTCCCTAGTTGAAATACTGCGCACCTTACTCTATGATCAAAAGAGGATGTTGGGGCAGGTATTGTTGGTCACCTGTTGAACAATGTCTTCAGGTATGTGTGATATGTTACAAGATTCGCAAGAACTCTCCGAGTATTTAGGCATTAGTGGTGGCGTATGGAAAGTAAGCGACGTCCCCTACCGCGATGTCGTAGCAATAATGCAAAAAATGGAAATCAACGAGATGGTAGCGCGAGTGCTTGCTATCAGGGAAATACCAATTGAAGACATAAGAGATTTCCTGTACCCAACTTTGAAACTTCTTATGCCTGACCCGTTTCATTTTCTAGATATGGATAAGGCAGTAGATAGAATCGTGTCTGCTGTGGTTAGTGGAGAAAGTATCGTTGTTTTTGGGGACTATGACGTAGATGGTGCCACATCATCTGCCATGCTGAAAAAATATTTCTGCAGCATTGGAGTAGAAACAAAAATATATATTCCACATAGGATAGAAGAGGGCTACGGTCCCAATACTAGTGCGCTGGTATCATTGAAAAACGAAGGATATGGACTATGTATAACCGTTGATTGCGGCACCTCTGCCCACATACCCATACTGGCAGCAAAATCTGAAGGACTCGATGTAATTGTATTAGATCACCACCTGGGCGGGACCACCCTGCCTGAAGCAGTTGCGGTTGTTAATCCCAACCGTCTTGATGAGACGTCTTCATACACGTACCTTTCAGGTGTGGGTATGTCCTTCATGCTTTTAGTGGCGCTTCACAAAACATTGAGGGCTTCAGGCTTTTTCTCCACACGAAAAGAACCTGACCTTATGCAATATTTGGACCTGGTTGCGCTTGGTACCATATGCGATGTCATGCCGATGATAAAGCTCAACAGAGCTTTCGTTAAGCATGGATTGAAGATTATGGCATCTAGAAGCAACTTGGGATTAAAGGTGCTAACTGATGCCTTGAATATATGTGACAAACCTAGCGTTTATCATATGGGATTTTGCATAGGACCACATATAAATGCGGGCGGTAGGATAGGAAATTCTGGTCTAGGAGCACAACTTTTATCTAGCGACAGTGAGGTAGAATGTAACAATATCGTATCAAAATTGTTGAGCTTAAATACCGAGCGAAGGCGGATAGAAGATATTGGCATGGAGGAGGCACGTGCACAGGCAGAAAGTCTGGTAGCACAAGGAAATAAGATAATAATGGTAGTTGGAAATTGGCATCCAGGCATTATAGGAATTATGGCAGGTAGGCTAAAGGAAATGTTTTCTCTTCCTACCATAGTGGTATCTTGGGACAGTCATATTTGCAAAGCTAGTGCAAGGTCAATAACTGGGATTGATATAGGCGCTGCTGTATTATCAGCAAAATTAGAAAATCTCATACCCGAAGGTGGGGGCCACAAGATGGCTGCAGGGTTTTCGGTATATCCTGACAATATGGAAAAAGTGTATGATTTTTTCCTGCAGAGATTTGCGGATGCGGACACCAGAAAAATAACCTATGCATGCGGAATATTGAGCGTAGCCGCCATATCCAATACATTATGTAAGGAGCTGATGTTATTAGAACCTTTTGGTCCTGGAAATGCGGAACCAAAATTCATACTGAAGAACGTCCTAATACGTAATTCCAGCATAGTAGGAAAGGATCATGTTAGATGTTGGATAGAAAATGACGGGTCTTCCGTTCGCGGCATATGTTTTCGGTGTATCGGAACTGATTTGGGATTATATCTAATGCAGTACAAGAAACCCATAAGTCTATTAGGCACCGTTGGCATAAACCAGTGGCAGGGAAACGAATACGTACAATTTATAATAGATGACGCTTCCATTTCGAATGCCTGGTAAGTTTTCTAGACTGTATAACGTGTATTAGGTGTGTAGCATCTCGCCTTAGCGGGCGCAAATTGGGCTATTCGACCTATGATGGAGCTTTTTTACATGGAACACATAAATTATATGTGAGAAGTACCAACGTTTTGCACAAAATGCACATGCAAAATAAAACTAGCGTGCATTACATGTAAATGTTGTTAACATAATGAAGAATTTTCCTCTGATGGCATGCTAGAAAAGCTCATACAAAATCCTGGTGTGTTAAAGATAGCAGAGGCTTTAAAAACTTGTAACGGCCGTGCTAGACTTGTTGGTGGATGCGTGCGGGACAGCATTATAGGTCGCAACATAACGGACATAGATTTTGCTACAGACCTGTTGCCTTCAGAAGTTCAGAATGCTCTGCGCAATTCTGGAATTAAGTCCATACCTACTGGCATAAAACATGGAACAATTACAGCAGTAGTTGATGGCGTTGGGTACGAAATTACCACACTTAGACGCGATGTAAAATGCGATGGCAGGCATGCTGATGTCGCGTTTACTGATTCCTGGAAAGAAGATGCATCAAGAAGAGATTTCACATTTAACGCTCTATATTGTGATATTGATGGAAAAATATACGACTACTTTTCGGGAGTTAAAGATTTAGAGAGCCGAACAATAACTTTTATAGGAGATGCTGAAAAACGTGTATTGGAAGATTTTCTTAGGATACTGAGAGTATTCAGATTTCACGCCTCCATCTGTAGCTCCAGCACTTTAAGTGAAGAGATAACCAATATATGCAAAAAGCACTCCGATAGCCTTGGGACACTATCTAAGGAAAGAATAAAAGGTGAGTTTTTCAAACTTCTTTCTTGTACGAACTGTGTAAAAACCTTAGACACCATGCGCGAATGTGAGGTTCTGGATAAAGTAATTCCGTATCAGCTAAGCACAAAATTCTTGGAATCACCACATATAACATGTCGGCCTCCCATAGTGAAACTTTCTACTGCATTGAAGCCTCTAATTTGTCACACTGATGTAAAAGAAGTAGTCCAAAATGTCACAAACCTCCTTCGCCTATCTAATAAAGAGCGTAACCTATTAAGAACATTGCTAGAAACACATCTACCCTTTCCACTCTCTCGTACTCATCGAACACAATATCTAAACATATTTGGAAATGAAGTATTTACGTATCTCGCAATCGTGAATTATCTGAATGAAAATTCAGTAATGACGGAAGAGGATTTTGTTGAGCACATACGCGTTGCAGAAAGTTTTGTCCCTTCAACTTTTCCCATTTCAGGAGCAGACCTTATAGTGCTAGGTTATAAGGAAGGAAAGCATTTGGGAGACACGCTAGCAAAATTGCGAAATATCTGGGAGAAAGATCCGGCAAACGTTACGAAAGAACACCTATTATCCTTGGTCCCCCCTCAAAAGGAGACAAAGACATAGAGTCGCCTCCTCCAAAAGACCAACATCACTACGGAAGCAGTTCGCTCTCACGGAAGAAAAATCTTATTTCCCTCTCTGCACTAGCGGCACTGTCAGAGCCATGAACACAGTTCGCGTCCACGCTATCTGCAAAATCTCCCCTTATCGTCCCTGCAGCAGCAGCTTTAGGGTCAGTAGCGCCCATGATATCTCTGTACCTACTTATAGCAGACTCACCTTCTAGGACTTGCACTATAACCGGACCTGAAGTCATAAATGTCACCAAGTCAGCAAAGAACCCACGTTCACTATGCTCACTATAAAAAGCTTTTGCTTGCTTTTCTGACAACACACACATTCTCTGAGCCACAATTCTCAGACCAGCATTCTCTATGTAAGAAGTTACGCTGCCTATTATGCCACGCATTACAACATCTGGCTTCAGTATAGAAAGAGTTCTCTCCACAAAACAACCCCAAAGTACAGCAGGCCTACATGCTAGCATATAGGGATTACACGGAGCAAGGAGTTTAATTCTTCTTTTCCCAAGAAAACGATGAAATCACCCTCCATTATAGTTTATCGATAATTTTATTACTAATCTGGCATACTATTTACAGTTTTATAATTACAACTACACATTAAATAACTGTTGCATTGCTATTATGTATGATTTATCCTAAGTTATCTGAGTAACCATGGGATAATGTTTATGACTTCTCAAGCGCAAAACCAAAATTCAATCCCTATGACGATAGAGGGTAAAGTTAGACCTCATCCGGTAGATGAATATGTTGGTAGAGAAATAAAGAAACAACGTATAATGAAGGGAATGAGCCAAAATCAACTTGCTAGCAGATTAGGTATTACATTTCAGCAGGTTCAAAAATATGAGAAGGGAACCAATCGCATAGTGATTAGTAGGCTATATGAGCTCGCAAAGGTTTTAGGAATAGAAATTAACGATCTGATTTCCAAACTGCAAAATGATCTACGTGCGCTTTCCGAAAGCACCGAATTGTCGGGCACTTCAACCTTGAGAGATGGTGATGAAACATCATTAGAAGAATTCAATCGTGGATACAATGACGGCAAAGAAGTACTTATGCTAGTTAGGGCGTATCGTCGCATCAAAAGTGAGAAGATGAGAGGTGCAATCCATACACTAGTAAAAGTCATGTGTGCAGAGCAAGACCAATTGAGTGATGATTATGAGAATTCCTATGTGGATTCAGATTATGAATCCGGCACACCTTCACAGGACTAATGTCTCTTGTGCGTAGAAAACATAGGCCCTGACATCTTGTATAGGTGATACAACTACTACCTGGACATATGGTCAGCCTGTCTTCCTGGGAGCTGGCCATATGTTATTGTCATCCTTTCTGTGTTATGCGCTTTTGCCATGTTGTTACTTCTACACTACATAACGTGTACATAATCTACGCAGTTGATGGCATATGTGTAGCAAGCAGGGAAGTAGTTATAAAATTGCTTAATAACTTATTTATGGATAGTCTGGATTCGAAAAAAACATGCGTGTGCACTTTGACATGGCAATTTAGTGTCCCTATCTTGTGTAGACACATGTAACCGTTTATTAGGGTCCGTAGAGCGTGTATATGAGAAAAGAATTCCGTTTTCTGTTTTTCTTTCTTCCTTTAATGTTATCTCCGGTGTTAGGATATGGGTCACCGAGGCCCATAGATTTTTCACGGCATGAGGGAGCGTCGGGAATTACCGCCAGTGTGCAATATAAGCCAGCCATTCCTTACTTTGGTGGGTTTAGCATAGGTGATTCAAGTGGAAAAACTCTCAAAACATATGCTGCAAAAAAAGAGGGAGATGTTGATGGAAAAAACAGTGAATCTTTTGTCGAAAGCAAGTACGACCCTCGTTACGAAAGAAGTACTGATAAGTTCTCTGTTTCTCTTGGCTATTCAACAGGAATGATTAGATTTGAGGCAGAGGGGCTATACCATGAGTTCATAGTCGATAAGGCTAATTTTTCCAATGTGAAGAATGCTCAGACTTTCGCAATGTCAAAATCTGACACACAGGCCGCGGCATCCAGTTCTTCAGCATCTGCAGGCAGTTCTCCTGCCAAGCCCAGTAACACACTACCAGATTATTACGTAACGGCAACAAACGAGGGGATATCCGTAACATCACTATTGGGAAACGTGTGCTATGACATAATTCCCGCAGAAATAAAACTCTCTCCTAGTGTATGCGCTGGTGCAGGTATGAGTTTTATAAAGTTTCTCGGCGTTACCAATAGAAGGACATCTTACCAGGGCAAGGTAGGAATACAGTATTTCTTATCCAGTAGATCTGTAATATTTGCCTCTGCCTATGTTCACAAAATTGTTAGAGGTAAATTTGAAAAAATTCCGGTAACGCATCATAAAAAACCGGCTACTGCAGGTGGTAATACTAATACTAACGCAATAGAACATCTATATCCAAGTGCCAATCTTGAAACCGCATATTTGGGAGTGGAATGTGGTATAAGATTGATATTTAGCCTATAGTCCGAGATTTCACGCATTTAGTGTGTGATGTGTATGCTGGTGATTACTAATCAATTCTTAAAGTTCGCCACTAAATTGCAAAATATATCTTCACCCCTCTTGACTTAATTATTTTTTAGTATACCCTAGTCGTCGTGTAGGTTGCATAGCAGCCTCTATGTTAGGCACAAAGCGGGTAGTATGCCAGTTTGGGCTTTAGAGGTGGTAGTGGTATGCGTCCTGTGCGAGGGGTGGGCTGTCCCTTTGCTGTGTTAGTGTTGGCAAGGGGTTACGCTTGGCGCGTGCCTGATGTTGTAGGGGAAGTGCCTTCGTGTGCCCTATTAGGTTGTTTTGTGGGTAGAAGTTTTTTCTGCCGGTGTGTGTTGGTTAGACTTTGATATTAGAGAGGTAGCTGTCGTTTAGCTGATGGGAGGTTTAAGGGAAGTTTGCGGTTTCGGGTGCGTGGCGTAGCTATGCCTATTCTTCTGTGTAGTTTTGGAAGTAATGTGAAGTTGTAAATTTTAGGCTGGTCAGTCTTGTGAGGTTGTGGGGTATTTACGATGTCGGCCGTCGGAACTTGGCATGTCCTCTTGTTGGAGGAGTTAGCTTTAGTCGTGTGGGATAGGTAATGCTATGTCTTTTTTGAGGGCGGTGTTTGTCTTGATGTTGGTGTTGCCCGCGTATACCTACGCTTCAGGTTTTACTGCACTCTCTGGAAATGGGATGTATACCGAGGGATATTACATGCCCTCGTTGTTGGAAAATAACAGCTTTTCCGTTCGAAAAATAAAGAAGGAAAGTGCTAGTGAAGATACTTCTGTTCTTCCCGGCCATGACGTTAAATTGACTAGTAGTGTGTTGGCTGCTATCGGAGGAGGTGTCGGTTTTGGGGGAGACGGAGTTGGGCTGAATTTCTCTGTAGATTATGGAGAATTTCTAGCGAAGAAAGTGAGCTATTATTGGAGAGGAGCTGATGCGGCTTCAGAGACTTTTACTAAGAAATACGAAGCTTCAAGGATTTCTCGTATAAGCAGTACTACGCTCACTGTAAGTGTGTGCTACGAGCGGTTTACATCTCCTAGC